>DATBWK010000135.1:0-2269 GCA_036514835.1 Bellilinea sp. | reverse complement strand
TCTGACCAATACCCTTTTGTATATCGTGCTGATCGTTGTGGCGATCGCGGTGCTGTTTCCCGTATGGACGGCGATCAACATTAGCCTGTTGAATGATTCGCAAGTCGCCCAGTACCCGCCGCAGCTGGTGCCGACGCAATTCAGCCTGGCGAACTATGCCCGGGCGCTGGAACAGGCGCCGCTGCTGCGCTATTTGTTTAACAGCGTGGCACAATCCACCCTGGTGATGATCGGTCAGCTGGTCACCGCCTGCCTGGCGGCGTACGCCTTCGCCTTTATCGATTTCAAGTGGCGGAATTTTCTGTTTCTGGTTTTCCTGGCGACCTTGATGATCCCCTGGGAAGCCACCATTATCCCCAACTACCTGCTCATTAAAAAGTTGAAATGGGATAACACCTTTCAGGGGCTGGCTGTCCCGTTTATGGCGACCGGATTCGGCACCTTTTTACTGCGCCAGTTTTTTCTGAAAATTCCCAGAGAGCTGAAGGACGCGGCGGTGATTGACGGCTGCAGCACCTTCCGCTTCCTGTGGACGATTGTGCTGCCGCTGGCGCGCCCGGCGCTGGGCACTTTGGCTGTTTACAGTTTTTTGCAGACGTATAACCAATACCTGTGGCCGCTGCTGATCACCAACGATCAGACCATGCGCACCGTGCAGATTGGCATCGCATTGCTCCAGGATGAAGAGCGTTTTGCCTTCAACACCGTCATGGCAGGGGTGGTGTTCGTGCTGCTGCCCACCTTCATCCTTTTCATTTTCAGCAACCGCCAGTTAATTCGCGGTTTGACTGCTGGCGCCGTCAAAGGTTAAGCCAGACCCAATATCTCATTCACTCAGTTCTACTTATCTGCAAGGAGGAAACGATGAAAGGTTCTAAGCAAGTGTTTTTGGTCTTGAGCGCGCTGCTGATCTTCAGCATGGTGCTCAGCGCCTGCGGGCCGACCGCCACGCCTACGCCGGAACCAGCGGCGCCCCAGGTTGCCCCAACGCTGCCGCCAGTGCCCACCGAGCCTGTACCTACCGCGGTGCCAGCGGCTCCCGGAATCACCAAGATGACCTTCTGGCACAGCATGGGCGGAGATATTGGCGGCAAAGCCATTCCGCAAATCACGAATGATTTCAACTCGTCGCAAGATAAGTGCTATGTGGTTTATACCTACCAGGGCACTTACGACGATTCCCTCAACAAACTCAAAGCTGGTCTGCAGTCTGGCGACACGCCCAGCGTGATCCAGCTGTTCGACATTGCCACCCGTTTGATGGTGGACCTGGACGTTGCGATCCCGGTTCAGACTTACATCGACAAAGAGGGATACGACGTGTCTGACCTCGAGCAGAACGTGCTGGCCTATTACACAGTGGAAGGCAAGCAGTACTCGATGCCGTTCAACTCCTCGACGCCGATGCTGTACTTCAATGTGGATGCCTTCAAGGCCGCTGGTTTGGATCCTGCCAACCCGCCGCGCACCTGGGACGAGTTCACCGATGCTGCCCGCAAGCTAACCATCAAGGATGCTTCCGGCGCGGTCACGCAGTACGGCGGCGCCTTCGCGGTTTACGGCTGGTTCTTTGAGCAGTTGCTGGCTGTTTCCGGCGGTTTCTATGCCGACAATGAAAACGGCCGCTCGGGCCTGGCTACCAAAGCCACCTTCAACTCTCCGGAAGGCGTAGCCATTCTGGATTGGTGGAAGGGGATGGTTGACGAGGGTATTCTGGCTAATTACGGCCGCACCACGGTCGATACCCGCAGCGCCTTTATCGCTGGCCAAACCGCGATGATCCTCGAATCGACGGCTGCATTACGCGGTCTGATGGATAGCTCAGCCGGAAAGTTTGAAATTGGCACAGCTTTCCTGCCGCGACCGAATGAAGCCGCATTCGATAGTTTCGGCACTGTGATCGGCGGCGGCTCGGTATGGATGATCAAGGACCGCCCGGTGGAAGAACAGGATTGCGCCTGGGAGTTCATCAAATTCCTGTCGTCACCCCAGCAGCAAGCTTACTGGCAGACAATGTCTGGCTACTTCCCCATTCGGAAAGCGGCCTATGACAATCAGCTGTCCGTGGATTGGCGCGCCAAGTATCCGCAATTCCAGACAGCCATCGATCAGCTGCACGCTGCTCCGAACAACCGCGTCACCCAAGGCGGTTTGATCGGTGTATTCCCGACCGCCCGTCAGACGATCGAAGGCGCGATTGAGGAAGTGTTGGCTGGCAAGGGAACTTCGCAGGAAGTCCTGGACAAGGCTGCCGAGACGGTGACCAAAG
>DATBWK010000134.1:0-20670 GCA_036514835.1 Bellilinea sp. | reverse complement strand
CACGGGATTGGATAAAAACGCAGAAATCGTAGAAATCGCTGTGGTGGATGACAACGGCGTCATTCTTATCGACCAGCTGGTGAGGCCGTCGCAGCCTATTCCAGCCGAGGTTACCCGCCTGCACGGCATCACAGATGAGATGGTCGCGACGGCTAAGAGTTGGCCGGCGCTTTGGCCTACCGTGCGCGGTATATTGCTGGGGAAAACAGTCGGTATTTACAACGCCGAGTTCGATGTGCGCATCATGCGCCAATCCCTGGAGCGCTACCGCCTGACATGGCGCGAGTCGCTATCCACGTTGGACATCCTCAGCCTGTTTTCAGAATTCCGCGGCGAATGGGACCCCAACCGCCGAGCGTTGAGACGGTTTCGTCTGGAGGACGCCGGCCAGTTTTTCCGCATTGCGCTGCCCAACTCGCACCGCGCGGCAGATGACGCGCTCCTGGCTCGGGCGCTGCTGCGGCGGATTGGCGGGTTGGAATATTAATTACGACTATACGCATATTTTCTAAACATCAACAATATCTGAAGTTCTTTTAACCGGTAATCCCAGGTGCGGACCACGCACCCAGCGACCTCCTTCGCCAAGTTCAGCTACAATACACTCACGGTTTCCTCGAGGAGGGTTCATTTGGAAGGTTTCGCCTACAACGCGGCACAGCAGCAAGTCATCGACGCTCCAACAGCCGGCAGCCTGTTTGTGGCAGGACCTCCAGGCTGCGGAAAGACCAGTGTATCCGTCGAGCGACTGCACAACATGATCGAGCGCGGCATCCCGGCAGAATCGATTTTGATCATCACGCCGCAGCGCTCTCTGGCGGCACCCTATGCCCATGAGATCAGCCGCGCTGACCTGCCTGCCGGCGGTCTGCCGACGATTGTGACGCTGGGTGGGTTGGCGCAGCGCACCTTGCAATTATTCTGGCCGGCAGTGGCGGGCAGCAGCGGTTTTCAGCGCCCAGATCTCCCGCCGACCTACCTCACCCTGGAAACCGCGCAATACTACATGGCCAAAGTGGCAGTGCCTTTGTTCGAGCGCGGATACTTCGAGCAGCTGGTGATCGACCGCAACAGGTTGTACTCGCAAGTGCTGGATAACCTCAACAAAGCCGCGGTGGTCGGCTTTTCACATCAGGATATCAGTTCTCGCCTCAAAGCTGCCTGGATCGGCAAAGAGGAACAGAAAATTCACTACGAACAGGCACAGGAATGCGCCAATTTATTCCGAGCCTATTGCCTGGAGAACAATCTGCTGGATTACTCCCTGCAGATCGAGATGTTCACCCATCACCTGTGGCCTTCGCATCTGGTAAGACAATACCTGGCCAACCAGTACCGCCATTTGATTTATGACAACCTCGAGGAAGACGTGCCGGTGGCGCATGATATGGCGCGGGATTGGCTGCCCGACTTAGAAAGTGCCCTGCTGATTTATGATGAGGGTGCCGGTTATCGCGCTTTTCTCGGGGCAGACCCGGAGAATGCGGCGCTGCTAGCCGATTCCTGCGACCAGAAGGTCACATTGGATCAAAGCTTCGTCAATCCACCGGCGATTCAGGCATTCAGCCAGGCGATTTCGAGCATCGTACTGCAGAAAGAGGAGAAGCAGGTCACGGCGGCGGCATTAACCGCCTTTTCATTCGAGGGAAGCCGTTTTTACCCGGAGATGGTGGATTGGACGGCGGCAGAAGTCGCCCGGCTGGTGCATGAGGAACAGGTTGCGCCAGTGGATATCGCCATCGTCTCGCCATTTCTCTCGGATTCGTTGCGGCATGCCCTGACGCACCGCTTGCAAGGTCACGGGGTGCAGACGCATACCTACCGACCCTCGCGCAGTCTGCGGGATGAATCGGCAGCCCGCTGTCTGATCACCCTGGCGCGGCTGGCTCACCCGTCATGGAATTTGCCGGTAGCTGCTGCGGATGTACGCGCCATGCTGCTGCAGACCATCAGCGGAATAGACCTGGTGCGTGCCGATTTGATCGCAGCCATGCTTTTCAGTCAAAAGTCGCGTCAGGCGCCATTAGCCAGCTTTGACCCGGTCAAGCCGGATGTGCAGGAGCGCATCACATTCTCGATCGGCGAACGCTACATGCAGCTGCGTGCCTGGTTGACGAATTATATTGAAAATGAACCGGTGGAATTGGATGTTTTTCTGGCGCGTTTGTTCGGCGAAATCCTGGCGCAGCCTGGTTTCAGCTTCCATGATGATTTCGAGGCAGCTGGCGTCACCGCCCGTTTGATCGAATCGATCCAAAAATTCCGACGGGTGGCGGAACCAACTGCACAATTTTCCGGTATTTCGATCGGTCAGGAATACCTGCAAATGGTGGCAGACGGGGTGATTGCGGCGCAATATCTGGCACCAGCCGAGGATGCGTCCGCGGATGCGGTATTGATTGCCCCGGCTTACTCCTTTTTGATGAACAACCAGCCGGTGCGCTACCAATTCTGGCTGGACGTTGGCAGCCTGGGCTGGTTCGAGCGTCTGTATCAGCCGTTGACCCATCCACACGTGCTCTCGCGGCGCTGGAATCCGGATCAACCCTGGACGGATGTGCAGGATTTCAGCGCCAACCAGTTGACCTTGCAGCGCTTGACCAGCGGATTGATCGCGCGCTGCCGCGATCACATATACCTGTGCGCGGCGCGGGTCAATGAGCGCGGCACCGAGGAAAAAGGTCCGCTGCTGCATGCGGTTCAGACCCTGCTGCGAGCCAGCCGGGGGCAGGAGGCCAACCATGTTTAACCCTCGGCCCAGTCAAAGCGAAATCCTGTCTTATACCGGCGGTTTTATGGGTGTTTCGGCAGTGCCCGGCAGCGGGAAAACACATACCCTTTCTCGCCTGGCTGCTAATTTGATCTCCGAGGGCCGGCTGGGAGACAATCAGGAGATCCTGATCGTCACCCTGGTAAACTCGGCGGTAGATAACTTCACCAGCCGCATCGCCGGGTTCATGAAAGAATTCGGTTTGCTGCCAGACCTGGGATACCGGGTGCGGACGCTGCACGGATTGGCGCATGACCTGGTTAAGGAACGGCCGGAGCTGGCCGGCTTGTCTGACCGCTTCACAATCATCGACGAGCGCGAAGGCGAAGAGATTATCGCCAATGCAGTGCGCGGCTGGCTGCGGGCTCATCCTGGTTTCGCGGAAGAGTGGATCGACCCGGACGCCCGCCTGGAAGAAAATCCGCGCGGCTACCAGGCCTGGGAAGACGGGCTGCGCAGCCTCGCGAAAAGTTTCATCCGCCAATCCAAGGATCTGCAGGCTTCGCCGCATGTATTGGCAGATGCACTGAACAAATACAAAACCCGCTATAACCTGCTGGACTTTGGACTTGATATTTACACCGCCTACCAGCGGGCATTGGCTTACCGTTCAGCGGTGGATTTTGACGACCTGATCCGTCTGGCGCTGCTGGTTTTGCAAAACGATCCCGATTACTTGCTGCGCCTGCGTCACCGCTGGCCTTACATTCTGGAAGATGAAGCTCAAGATAGTTCACTGGTGCAGGAACAAATTTTGACACTACTGGCAGGCGACGAGGGCAACTGGGTGCGCGTCGGCGACCCAAACCAGGCTATCTACGAAACATTCACCACCGCCAGCCCGGAGCATTTGCGCCGCTTTTTACGGCGGGGAGATGTGGCCGCCCGCGACCTGCCCGATTCTGGCCGTTCTCAGCCCGGGATAATCCGCCTGGCCAATGAACTGATCCGCTGGACGATGGAAGAACACCCGGTGGAGGAGCTGCAAAATTCGCTGACCACGCCGCTGATTCGCCCGACCCCGCCGGGAGATCCGCAGCCCAATCCGCCCTTGGATCCAGCCGGGATCGTCCTGTGGGATCAAAAAATGACCCCGTCCGGGGAAATTGATCTGGTGGTCAAGTCGGTCAAAGCCTGGGTCAAACAGAATCCGGAGAAAACAGTAGCCGTGCTGGCTCCGCGCAACCGCCGGTTAATCAAAATGGCGGAGGATTTGCACAATGCGGATATCAAAACCGTCGAACTGATGAACACTTCGCAGACCACAAGGCAAACCGCTGAATTGCTGCAGCAAATTCTGGAAATGCTGGCCAGACCGGCCGATCAGCACCGTCTGGCTAAGGTATACAAGGGAATCAATTCGCAGCGTCTGGAAGCAGCCGAAACCAGCGACAGATGTAAAGCTGCCCTGGCCTGGCTCTCCCGTCAAAAGAACCTGGAAGATTATTTATGGCCGCGTACCGGCAATGATTGGCTGGATGATTTAACCGCGAATGGGATTGATTCATCCATGATTGCCGAGCTGGAAGCCTTCCAGCAGCTGGTTCGCAGCTGGCAGCAAGCCATACTGCTGCCTATCGACCAGTTGATCTTGACCATTGCTCAAGACCTGTTCATTGACCCGCCGCGTCTGGCTTTGACTCATAAAATTGCATTACTGCTCGAAAGGGCTGCTCAAACCCATCCGGATTGGCATATGCTGCAATTTGCCCAGGAGTTGGAACAGGTCGCGAACAATCTACGGCGTCTGGAAGGGTTTTCTGAGGAAGATTTGGGTTTTGACCCCGATAAGCATCCGGGGAAAGTGGCTATTGCCACGATTCATAAAGCCAAAGGCCTGGAATGGGATCGGGTGTACCTGCTTTCAGCCAGCAATTACGATTTTCCATCGGTGCAGGAATACGACCAGTACATGCCGGAGAAATATTTCATCCGCGGCAAACTCAATCTGGAGGCCGAAGCACTTTCCCGCTTGAAAGCGGTACTGGCCGGCGACCCGGCAGCCCTTTACCAGCCCGAGGGCGAAGCTACCGTCCAGGCACGCATTGATTACTGCGCCGAGCGGCTGCGCCTGTTTTATGTGGGCATCACCCGCGCCCGACGCATGCTGACTGTCACCTGGAACAACGGGCAGGACAGCGGCGGCAGCCGGGAAAACCAGGCGTCGCTGCCGTTCGTCCACCTGAGCACTTACTGGAAGGAATGGCTCCATGAAAATTCCGGATAATTTTGCTTTCAGCCAGCATAATCTGCAGGATTATGTGGATTGTCCGCGGCGATTCGAATTGCGCTACCTAAAAAAGCTGGCCTGGCCAGCCATTCAGTCCGAACCGGTGCTGGCGATCGAGCGGCATATGCAGCTGGGTGAACGTTTCCATCGCATGGTGCAGCAGCATCAAAGCGGACTGCCGGCCGATGTGGTCGGCGTGCTGGCCAGCGAACCGGAACTGGCTGAGTGGTGGCAGGCTTATCTTAAGTCTGCGCCTGCGCCGCTGCCAGAAAAGCGCCTGGCTGAATATATGTTGACAACATCGTTTGGCGGATATCGTCTGGTAGCCAAATACGATCTGCTGGCCATTGCACCCGGTGAACGCGCGGTCATCGTGGATTGGAAGACCAGCGTGAAAAAATCAAGGCATTCAATTCTCGCCAGCCGGTTGCAGACCCGCCTGTATCCGTTCCTGCTAGTCGAGGCTGGCAAAGGGTTAAATGACGGTAATCCGTTCGAACCAGAACAAATCGAACTGGTCTACTGGTTCACCGCCGACCCGCAAAACCCGGAACATTTCCCCTATTCGGCTTCACAGTTCGCGGCTGATCGAGACTACCTGAACAACCTGATCGCGGATGTGGTCAATGCCAGCGAGACCGATTTCCCGCTGACCAACCAGGTGAAGATGTGCCGCTTCTGCAACTACCGTTCGCTGTGCGACCGCGGCGACACGGCTGGCGAAATGGAAGAGGAAGCCCTGGATGACGAAGGCGGAGGCTCGGGTTTTGACCTGGATTTCGAACAAATCGCGGAAATCGCTTTTTAGTCGGTTTCGAGGTACGATAAAGTCGTGAAACTCAAACCAGCCACGCAATGGGTCGAAGATGATCAGCCCCAACCTCTTCCGGCGGAATTAGTGGAAAAATTGGGCGGGAATGAATTGCTGGTGCGCGCGCTGGTCAACCGCGGTATCACCAGTTGGCAGCAGGCGGAAGGCTTCCTCGATCCGGCTCATTATCAACCAGCCAACCCCTTCGATCTGCCGGATATGGACGTGGCGGTCCGTCGATTGCGGAACGCTATTCACAACCAGGAATGCATTGGTGTTTGGGGCGACTTTGACGTGGACGGCCAAACCGCCACATCGCTGCTGGTCGGTGTACTCCGTGCGTTGGGCAGCCAGGTGAAATACCATATTCCGATCCGCGCCAGTGAATCGCACGGCGTAAATCTGATCGGGCTGAAACAATTTTTGGCCGAAGAGGTTGACCTTGTGTTGACCTGCGACACCGGCATCACTGCACATGAAGCTGCCAATTATGCCCGAGACCAGGGCATTGACTTCATTGTCACAGACCACCACAGCCTGCCGGAAACCCTGCCAAATGCGACAGCCCTGGTCAACCCGCAGCGACTGGCGCCCCGTCACCCGCTGAGGACGCTGGCGGGGGTTGGTGTGGCATACGAATTAGCCAAAGCTCTTTGCGCTCAGGAAGGCAAGCCGGAATTGGCGCAGCAGCAGTTGGATCTGGTGGCATTGGGCTGCGTGGCGGATATAGCCGGGCTGATAGGCGACGTCCGCTACCTGGTTCAATTGGGTCTGGTACAGCTGCGCACCCCGCAGCGAACCGGATTAAAAGCCATCTACGAACGAGCCGAACTCAACCCGGAGCGCATGACGGAACAGCATATCGGCTTTATTATTGGTCCGCGCCTGAACGCCGTTGGGCGGTTGTCGGACGCCAATCCGGTGGTAGATTTTTTGACCAGGGATGACCCGGCAGCAGCGGCGGTTTTTGCAGCCCGGCTGGAAGGCCTCAACAGCGAACGCCGCTTCATGGTTGAGCAGGTTTTCCAGGGGGCGGTCTCGCTGCTGGAGCGCGACCCCACCCAGACGGCGGCACCGCTGCTCATTTTGAACCACCCGGATTGGCCGGCCGGCGTAATCGGCATCGTGGCGAGCCGCCTGGTGGAACTGTTCAACAAGCCGGTAATTCTACTCAGCTCGCCACCCGGTGAGGCTGCGCGCGGTTCAGCCCGCTCCATCGAAGGCGTCGACATCACCCAGGCGATCGCGGCTGGCAGCAATTTATTGATTGGCTTTGGCGGTCACCCTATGGCAGCAGGATTGGCCATTGAACCGGCAAATTTGCCGCAATTCCGTCAGCGCGCAGCACAATCCGTACGCCAACAGACGGACGGCAAAGAGGTTGCCCGGCAATTGGTTATCGATGCCACACTGCAGTTCGATGACTTAACCTTGGACACAGTCAGCGAATTGGAACGTCTGGCGCCTTTCGGGGCTGGCAACCCGCCCATCATCCTGGCGGCTAAAAATGTTAAAGCGGTGGATGTCACCACCATTGGAAAAACGGGTGAGCACCTTCAGGTCATGATCGAGGACGAGGTTGGCAGCCTGCGCCGGGTGATCTGGTGGCAAGGTGTACGTGATCATATTCCCGAAGTGAAGTTTGACCTGGCGTTCACAGCCCGCACCAGCGATTTTCGAGGCGCGCTGGACGTGCAGCTGGAATGGGTCGATGCGCGGCTGGTCGAACAACCGGAAACAGAGACCTCCTCAACAGTCACCGGGCCGCGAATTTTAGATTACCGTGATACGCTCGACCCGACCAAGGATCTGGCAGACGTGTCCGCGGGAGCGGAATGCGTCATCTGGCGGGAAGGCAATGCCAATGGCGACCCCAAGGGATTGCAGCGCGCCCATCTGGTGCCCGCCGAAATGCTGGTGATCTGGAATCCGCCTCCGGGACGCATGGAACTGAAGCAAGCCCTCGACCAGGTACGCCCTGCGGTTGTTGCATTGTTCGCCAATCAAATTGGCAGCGATGAGCCGCAAGTTTTCCTCACCCAATTGATCGGGCTGGTCCGGCATGCCTTGCGGACGCGCGCCGGTGAAATTTCAATCGGTCACTTCGCCGGGCTGCTTAATCAGCGCGAAAATACCATCAACCTGGGGATCCGCTGGCTGGTTGCCCGCGGTTTTGTTCAGCAGGCAGAACAGGCAGAGGATATGGTTGTGCTGGCTGATCCCGGGGTGCCAAATCCGCTGGCAGCTGCCGCACTAGAGCAAGATATTAAGACCGCACTGGAGGAGACCGCCGCATACCGTGCTTATTATCGCCGGGCAGATCCAGACAGTCTATTTTCCGTATCATAAAGCAGGAGGAAACCCATGTCTGACATAAAAACTCATTACCTGATCATTGGCGGCGGGATGACCGCCGATGCAGCCGTCCGTGGAATTCGCGACCACGATAAGGAAGGAAAAATTGTCCTTGTCAGCCAGGAGAACGTGCCGCCTTACGACCGACCTCCGCTTTCAAAGGGTTTGTGGACGAAAAAGAAAAAAGTCGAACAGATTTGGCGCGGCACCGACAAATTCAAAGTCGATTTTCACCTGGGGCGGGAAATTGTCTCGCTCGATCCAGTCAAAAAATTCTGCGTGGATGACCAGGGATCGGTTTACACATTCGAGAAACTGCTACTGGCGACCGGCGGTACCCCGATTCACTTGAAAGAGGAAACCGGCAAAGTCATTTATTACCGCACTTTTGCGGATTACGAGCACCTGCGCAGCCTGGCAGCTGAAAATCGCAGTTTTGCGGTGATTGGCGGCGGGTATATTGGCTCGGAAGTCGCCGCGGCATTACGGATGGCGGGCAACCCGGTTAGTATGGTGTTTATGGAGGACGGAGTCTGTGCCCGTTTGCTGCCGCCGGAAATGTCGGCTCAGGTCAACGAAATGTACGCGGAAAAAGGGGTCAACGTTCACCCCCAGCAAGTCGTTTCCGGAATTTTGCAGCAGGACAATCATATGGTTGTCCAAACCGAACAGGGATTGACCATTGAAGCGGATGTGGTGATTGCTGGATTGGGAATCCGGCCGAACACCAAGTTGGCCGAGGCAGCCGGATTAAAGGTCGACAACGGCATATTGGTGGATGAAACGATGCGTACATCAGCGCCGGACATTTATGCTGCCGGCGATGTTGCGCGTTATTTCAACCCGGCGCTCAACCGCAACATCCGCACCGAACACGAAGAGAATGCCAATTTGGGCGGCAAGGTTGCCGGGGAGGCGATGGCAGGGCACAAAGTCAGTTACACTCACCTGCCCTTCGCGTATTCGGATTTGTTCGAGTTGGGATTTGAGATGATTGGCATCATTGACCCGCGCCTACCGATAGTTGGCGATTGGCAGGATCCGTACCGTACTGGCGTGGTGTATTATTTCGACGGCGGACGAGTGGTGGGGGTCTTATTGGTGAATACGTGGGACCGGATCGACAAGGCGCGGGCATTGATCGAGAGCAAGGTTCAACCCGCGGCGAAGGACATCAAAGGATTTATTTCATAGGTGTCGGGTTCCATCCCGTCCCGCACAATATTTGTGCGTCAGTTTATAGGATGCGTTCCATCCTGTCCCGCAAATCAATTAGGCGTCAGTTTATGGGATGCGTTCCATCCCATCCCGCAAATCAATTGGGGGTCTGTAGGGGACGGGTTCCACCCCGTCCCGATCAGAGTGGGAAGGCAAGGATAATCGGTACGGATTCCATCCCACCTCGAGAATTAATTCGCGGAAAGACATTGATCCAAGCCGGAGAAGGCGTGTCCCACAGGGGACACATGAACCGCGGAAGTCCTTCCCTCGATTAAAATTCCATATAATTTATCCTATGGATGGAAATGTGCCACAATTCCCACAACGAAAACCAAACCGGTTGGTGGAATACGACTATTCACAGGAAGGGCTTTATTTCGTCACCATTTGTACTGAAAATCGAAAAGAATTATTGTCGAAAATTACTATCGGGGTAGGAAGTAAGCCGAGAGTTGAATTATCATTCATCGGCAAAGAAGTTAAAAACACGATCGATTATATTAATCAGAATTATCCGGGAATCAAAATAGAAAATTATGTCATAATGCCGAATCATGTCCATATACTTGTTGAAATTGAAGAAATAGAAAATAAAATTTCATTAGATGATGTGATTGGCAGGCTTAAATCGTTTACGACAAAGCGTTTTAATCAGTTTATTCGATCCAAAAATTCCGTCTTGTGGCAACGATCTTTTTACGACCACGTTATTCGTGACCAAGATGATTGTGCCAATGTACAGGAATACATAGATTTGAATCCACAATTATGGTTAAGTGACGAATATTTTTCATGAATCTCTTTTTTTTGTAGGGGAGGGTTTCCATGCCCTCCCGAAATAACACAATTTGACAAATCCGCTGGATGCGGGACGGGGTGGAACCCGTCCCCTACGTAAAGTAGACATCCTGTACTGTGAGCGATTGTATCTTTCCCACAAGGGGGCGCATAAACCGCGAAAAGCCCTGCCTTCCAATTAATACAAACCCTGCCAAGACGCTTTCCCTTCCGATTTGTTGAATATCATGGTAAACTAACTCCCGCGTAAGTAGCCAATCGTTGCTGCTTTCCGCTCTCGGCTGCGCCTGCGGCGCTGTCTGAGGGCAATCCCGAGGAAAGGAGGATTCCAACCAATGCGCAACTATGAATTGGTCTTCATAATCCAGCCTGATCTGGACGAAACTGCTGTCAAGGGTCTCGTCGACAAGGTCCAGGAATGGATTACTACAGCCGGCGGTACCGTTGCGAAGATCGACAACTGGGGCAAACGCCGCCTCGCTTATCAAATCAATAAGCGCCGCGAAGGCCAGTATGTTCTCTTCGAAATGCAACTGCCGCCCGCCTTCAGCGTTGAATTGGAGCGCAATTTGCGCTTCCAGGAACCGATCATGCGGTTCTCCATCATCCATCGCGACTAATTTGTCGATTGATCGTTATGTCATTTCGGTTCTCAAGGAGTCATCATGAGCCGCGGATTGAACAAAGTTATGATCATCGGTCACTTAGGCCGCGATCCCGAAATGCGCTACACGCCCTCAGGACGGCCGGTTACCACCTTCACGGTAGCTACCAGCCGCACCTGGAACACCGCTGACGGTGAACGCCACACAGAAACCGAGTGGTTCAACATCGTCACCTGGGGAAACCTGGCTGAAATTTGCAAACAATACCTGAGTAAGAGCCAGCAGGTTTACATTGAAGGCCGTTTGCAAACCCGTAAATGGGATGACGCCGAGGGCAACAAGCATAGTACCATCGAGGTCGTTGCCAGCGAAATGATGATGCTTGGAGAACGCCGTGACAATAACACAAACGCTCCCGCCGAGCCCTTAGAAAGCGATGAGGCGGAAAGCGAGTACCCTTTTTAGGAGTAGGTTCGAATGGCTGAAATGAATCAGGGCGAGAACGAGCAACAAGGTGGAGGCCCGCGCCGGTTTATAGCGCGTCCCAAAATCTGCCAGTTCTGTGCCGACAAAAATGTCTTGATCGACTACAAACAGGTCGATATGCTGCGCCGCTACGTCACTGACGACGGCAAAATCCGCCCACGGCGCCAGACCGGCACGTGCGCCCGCCACCAGCGCGAGCTGGCTCAGGAAATCAAACGCGCACGCCACCTGGCACTGCTGCCCTTCGTTGGCGAAGAGTGGACCGAGTACGTCCGCTAGAACTTCACGAAGATTATAACCAGGGCATAGGCTGTTAAGCCAACTGCCCTTTTTCAATTTGGATCGAAAGGTACGTTATGGCTAAGTCGCCCCAATCGAAACACGTCACCAGGAAACAGCAAAACCGGGTTGAACGCGAGCATCGACAGCGCACCATGATCACCGCCGCAACCGTCGCAATTATTGCCCTGGTGGTGTTGATCCTTGGATACGGCGTGCTCGACCAGCTGGTTTTCCAGAAAAATAAACCGGTAGCCACCGTCGACGACACAAAAATCAGCCTGGCAGACTTCCAGGCGCGCGTGCGCTACGACCGCTACCAGCTCATCCAGAACACCATGTCGCTGCAGCAATATGCGCAGATGTTCAGCTTTGATGAGAATTCTGCCAATTATTTCACCCAGCAGATTCAACAGAACCTCACGACCTTGAATAGCCCTGAAATCATGGGTGATCAGGTGGTTGAGGAACTGATCAATGATGCGGTGATCGCCAAACAGGCGGAAATAATGGGTATCACGGTCACCGATGAGGAAGTGGAGATTGCGCTGCAGGAAGCTTTTGGATTCTATGCCGCCGGTACCCCTACGCCTGAACCCACTGCCACCACTTTCGCAACCGCGACCCTTTCAGCGCAGCAGAAGACCTTAATCCCGCCGACCGCAACCGCCAGCCCAACAGCAACCGCTACCGCCGGCGCAACTGCAACGCCGACTGAAAAACCCACTGCCACACCGACCGCAGACCCCAACGTGACCCCGACTGAAGAGCCGACTCCTTTGCCGACTGCCACGCCGTACACGTTGGAAGGTTACCAGCAGAGCTACGCGGACTATGTAGCCGCGCTGGATACCGAGGCTCAGTTCAGCGCCGAACAGTTCCGCGAGATTTTCCGCTCGCGGCTGCTGTACGACAAGGTGCTGGCTGAGGTGACCAAAGATATCGTACCTGAAGAGGACTTTGTCTGGGCACGGCACATCCTGGTCGCCACCGAGGAAGAAGCAGCGATTGTCGCTGCCGAGCTGGAAGCCGGCAAGGATTGGACTGCGCTCGCCGCTCAATTCTCAACCGATGATAGCAACAAGGACCAGGGCGGCGATCTTGGCTGGTTCAACAAAACCGCCATGGTTACTGAGTTCTCGGATGCTGCTTTTGCTCTGACCGAGGTCGGCGAAATCAGCAAACCCGTGAAATCCACCTTCGGATTTCACATTATTCAGTTGTTGGGCAGGGAAACCCGCCCGGCCAGCAGCGACACGCTGGAGCAGCTGAAACAGGATAAATTCACTGAATGGTTGACTGCTGCCAAGGCTGAAATGACGATCGAAACCTTCGACAGCTGGGTAGGAAAAGTACCGACCATCCCCGTGGCTCCTACTACTTTGACGCAATAAAATACTAAGGCTTCAAAAAACCTCTCTTTTATAAAAGAGAGGTTTTTTTTTAATTTTGATTTTTTTACCGCGCCCGCACCATTTCTTCGGGGATCTCGTCCAGTTTGAGCGAAATTACCTGGCTGGCTGAATCTTTGCCCATGGTGACGCCGTAAATAACGTCGGCGACCTGCACCGTGTTTCGGTTGTGGGTGATGATAATAAATTGGGTATTCTGACTCAACTCGCGCAGCAGGTCGGTGAACCTGCCAACATTGGCTTCGTCGAGCATGGCGTCCACCTCGTCCATGACGCAAAATGGCGTCGGCGAGACCTTGAGCAGCGAAAAAATCAATGCCACGGCGGTCAGCGAGCGCTCGCCGCCGGAAAGCAATGACAGGCCTTGTTCGCGCCGCCCCGGCAGGCGGGCTTCGATATCGATGCCGCCTTCGGTAGGATTTTCCTCGTCCTGCAGCACCAGGTGCGCGGTGCCGCCGCCGAACAGGCGGGTAAACAGCCCGGTGAACTCCGCCGCTACCGCTTTGAACGTCTTGCGGAACTCGGTTTTCATCAACTCGTCCAGCTCGGTAATCACATGGCGCAAGTCTTCATCAGCTTTGTGCAAATCGGACACCTGACCGGTGAGGAAGGTGTGCCGCTCCTTGACCTCCAGAAACTCGGTGCGCGCTTCCGGGTTGATGGCGCCGATACGCCGCAGTTGATTACGCTGACGGTTGATGGAAGTTTCCAATTCATTTGAAATTTGTGTCACCACCGGCAATTGCTGTACCATGCCATCCAGCGGTAACGGAGTAGGGCCGGAAATGTCGCCAGTGTATTCAAATTCGACCAGGCCAAAATCCTCTTCGATGCGATGCCTCAGCGAGTCCAGGCTGTCGCGCAAGCGGCCTGATTCGAGCTGCGACTGGGTGGCATAGCGTTCAGCCACGCCCATGGCCTGCTGTGCGGCGGTCAAATCACCCTGCAGCTTGTCGTACCGTCCTTCCAACTGGGTCAGGAGAGTTTCATCCGGCTCGATTTGCAGGCGAAGTGCCTCGATTTGGGCATTTAGCTCGGATTCTTTGAGCTGCTGCTCGTGTTTCTCGTTGTCATGCGCCTGCTGAGCAGTATTCACCTGCTCCATGCGCGCCTGAAAGGTGCGCTGTTGGCTAAGATTGGTGTTTAAAGTCTGGCGGTAATCCTCAAGGCGGCGTTCTGCGTCCTTTAAGCTGCGGGCTGCCAGAACTGTCTGGGTGTTCCAATGGACCACCTGCTCCTGAATCTCATGAACCGGCAGTTCATCCAGGCTGCGTTGTACCTCGCGAATTTGAAGGTCAAAGGAATCCGCTTCACCCACCAGTTTTTCCAGGGATTGCTTATTGGCAGACCGCTCTGCTTCGCTTTTTTTGATTTGTTCCTGCAAATTGACCAGCTGCCCCTGCTGCCAGTCGCGTTTTTGGCGAGCTTGTTCGAACTCCAGGGTAGCTTGCTGCAGGGTTCGGGCAGCCTGGCGCATGGACTGATCCAGTTCACGTAATGCTTTTTCCTGGCTCTGGACTGCTTCGCGCGATTTTTCCACCTCTTGAACGGCTTGTTTCGCGGCAGTTTCAGCCAGAGTCACTTTTTCTTCGATGGCAGTGAGCAAATCCTGGGCTTCACGCAGCTGCCGCGGACGGGAAAGCAGTGCTGAGCGGCTCACCTGCCCGGCTGTGACGGCGCCATTGCCGCTAAAAACTTCACCCTTCAATGTGACTACACGCACATTTATTGGCATAGCAGCCGCCAGCCGGCGGGCGCTTTTACGGTCGCGGGCGACCAAAACCTGCCCTAGGAGCAAATCGACTACCGCTTGATTGCCATCCTTAACCTTGACCAGCTGCGAGGCAACCCCCAGGCAATCAGCATCTTTTGGGGATTTCAACACCCCGTCGGAGCGCAGCCAATCCTGCGGGTAGAGGATGGCACGGCCTTTTTCGCCGTTTGCCAGCAGCTCCAACGCCTGCTCGGGGTCCGTTTTGCCGGCCAGGGAAATGCCTTCCAGGGTTTCACCCAGCACCGCGGCGATGGCATGTTCATACTCGCCGGGGACTTCGATCAGTTGACTGAGTGATTGATACTGCCCGGCTAATTGACCCTGCTGAGCCGCTTGCAGCACCGTCTTTGAGCCCTGGTTGAGCCCGCTCAAGGAGCGTTCGGCCTGCTCGAGCACTTCCAGTTGAGTCACCAGGCGGGTTTTTTCACCGCTGACGCGGGCGAGTTCGTCCTGGGCTTGCTTGCGGCGGTTCTCAGCGCTTGAAACACGGGTCTGCATCTCGCGCAATTCGGTTTCCAGGGTTTGACGTTGGGCTTCGGCTGTTTCGTGTGAACTGCGGACGTCGTCCAACCGGATTTTGGCGGCTTGCACGGCTTTCTCAGCCGGCTCAATGGCTTGCTGGGTGTTCTCCAGGTTTTTGCGTAATGTGTCGAGCCGGTTTTTTAGTTCACCAATATGCGCCTTTAGCTGCACCTGCTGGGTTTCACTGGCCAACAACTGGCGGCGCAGTTCACGCACATTTTTCTCCAGCTTGCCGCGGCTGCCTTCACGCTCGGTCAATGCAACGCGGACTTTTTCAGACTGGGCTTCGGAATCTTCCAATTCAGCCTGCAAGCGCTCACGTTCGGTCTCCATCGCGGTTAGCCGGTCTCGATGCAGGTGTTCCTCTTCTTCGACACGGGCAAGATCGAGTTGCAAGGTAGCCTGCTGATCCGCCAGAGCCCGTTGGCGCTCATCCAGCACAGCTAAAGCCCGGTTGACTTTCTCTCTGGCGGTATGCACTTCGGCAGACTGCGTGTGCCAGGTGTTCAGCCGGCTGCGCACGGCGGTCAACTGGTCGCGTAATTCCTTGACCCGCGCCTCGACTTCTTCATATCGGCTCTGCGCCTGATCCAATTTCTGTTCCTGCGCATGCAACACTTCGCGCGCATGAGTGACATCCCCCTGCAATTTGTGCCAGTAGTAGCCATACCAGTCGCGCAGCAGCAGCTGCAGATCAGCCTTGATGCGGTCATATTCAATGGCGCGGGCTGCCTGACGTTCCAGACTCTTGAGCCGTGGTTCCAACTCGCCGATGATGTCGATCACACGCTCGAGGTTGCGGCGCGTGGCGTCCAGCCGGTTAATGGCTTCATCGCGCCGCGAGCGGTACAGCCCGATGCCGGCGGCTTCTTCAAAAAAGCGGCGGCGTTCCTCGGGTTTGAGCGCCAGGGCAGCGTCCACCAACCCCTGACCGATGACGGTGTAGGTTCGTTCACCCAGACCGGATTGAGCCAAAAGTTCGTGGATTTCTTTCAGGCGCACCCGCTGACCATTGAGCACATACTCATTTTGACCATCGCGATAGGCGCGGCGGGCGAGTAGCACCTCGCTGTAATCGATCGGCAGCCAGCCGTCATCATTGTCGAAAGTGATGGCGGCCGAAGCCATGCTGGCACGCGGGCGCTGCTCTGAACCTGAGAAAATCATGTCCTCGGTCTTGCGTCCACGCAGCAGGCTGTAAGACTGCTCCCCCAACACCCAACGCAGCGCATCCGCTATGTTGGATTTGCCCGAGCCGTTCGGTCCGACGATGGCGGTGATATTGCCTGGAAATTCAAAGAGCGTCCGGCTGGCGAATGTTTTGTACCCGTGTAATTCCAACGATTTAAGACGAGAGAGCATGCAGGGTCCTGTCGCGCGAGAAATTAATGTTCAACCAGTCCAAGTTTGAGCAGCGCCATCCGGGCAGCGGCTTTTGCCGCCGCTGATTTGCTGGGACCGCTGCCAGTTCCATAAACGTTGCCGGCAATGGTGACTTCCAGTTCGAATATTTTCGAATGATCCGGTCCGTGGGCGCTGCGCGTGATGTACAGCGGCGCCTGGAAACCCTGAGACTGCGCCCATTCCTGCAGCAGACTCTTGGGATCCTCGTTTTTGTGGTTGACCAGAATATCCTCCGAAGCTTCCTGCAGCAGCGGGTGCATAAAACTATTCACCGCATCCACCCCGGAATCCAGGTACAGCGCACCGACGACCGCCTCAAACGTGTCACACAGCAAGGCGGAACGGTTGCGACCGCCAGCCTGCACTTCGCCGCGACCAAGCCGCATGGCGTCTCCCAACTTGACCTTGCGTGCAAAAACCGCCAGTTGTTCGGTGTGCACCAGCGCGGAACGCATGCGAGTCAAATCGCCTTCGGCCATTTCGGGATAATTGTGATACAGCCAAACCCCCACAATGAAGTCGAGAACGGCATCGCCGAGATACTCGAGGCGTTCATTGTCTTCCAGAGCCTCGGTATGCTCATTGAGGAATGAGCGGTGTGTCAAAGCCCGTGAAAGCAGGAGCAGGTCCTTAAATTTCAAATGGAGCCGCTGTGCCAGTCCGGCAGGCGACTCTTGCGCTGGCAAAGCAGCGAGATTGTCCATCGAGTCCTCCTGTGAACTCGGGGAGCGGAAGCCACCTCAACTCTGTGGATCAGGTAGCTCGCGTTCCACCAGTTCTTGTAAAGGACCCTCCAAAGGAGGGTTTCAGCTTGCAGGATAGTATTTTAACCCATTTCCAGTTAAAACTGCAACCGCAGGCTGTGGCAGATTGCTGTGCAGTTCACGGTAGGCAGCCCAAACCAGGGCAGAAGTCGGTTCGACATAATACCCACGCTGTGCCAGCTGCTGGTGCGAGATATGGATTTCTTCCTCCGAGATGGATATGAACTTGCCCTGTTCTGCGGGGATGGTTTCGATCAAAGCGCGGGCGCGAACTGGAGTGCTGACCCGCACACCTTCCGCCAGGGTCGGTAACTCAGGAGCGCTGGACATGGCAGCCAGACCACCCGAGAATGCACGCACCACCGGGTCGCAGGCAGCTGCCTGAACGCCCACGTAGTAAGGTTCAGCTGCGATCAAGCCAGCGTTTTTCAGCGCCTGGAAGCCGCGGACGATTCCCAAAAGCAGTCCGCCGTGACCCACCGGGGCGATCACCGCTGCCGGGGCGACTCGACCCAATTGCTGCCAGATCTCGTATGCGATGGTGGCGATGCCGGCCAGGCCGAACGGCAAGTAGGCGTGACTGGCATAGGGCACGCCTTGTTCCGCCTGAGTGAGCACAGCCCTGGCGGCTTCCGACCGCGGGCCGGGGATGCGCATCAGCTCGGCGCCGTAGGCTTCAATTTGCTGCCGTTTGGGTCCGGAAGCAGACTCAGGTACATAAACCCGGCCGGGCAGCCGCGCCTGGGCGGCATAGGCGGCGAATGAGGCGCCGGCGTTACCGGAAGAATCTTCTACTGCCTGTTTGACGCCTCGCGCCAGCAACTGACTGGCCAAAACCGCGCTGCCGCGGTCCTTATAAGAACCAGTGGGGTTGAGCGATTCAAACTTCAACCCCAACTTTTCGCCGGCAAAATCCTCCCACATTAACGGCGTATTGCCCTCGCCCAGGCTGACAATCGGCGCCGCGGGCGGGAGACAAAAAGCATGGCGGTATTGCCAGTAACCGGGCAAGCCAGGCTCCAGCTTTTCCAGGGAAAATTCGAATGAGGCATCAAAATCGTACACGCCGCCGCAAACCGGGCAGCGGAATGGAACCCCCACGGCAGGATATGGTGAACCGCAGTCCACGCAGCAAATGTCTGGCATTGATCTAATCTCCCTTTTTGGGGTGGTAATCGCCCTCCAGCCACACCTCGCCGTTTGCCAGGATTTCTTTCTTCCAGATGGGCACAATCTCTTTGAGCCGATCAATACCGTAACGGGCGGCTTCAAATACACCGGTATCGCGGTGCGCAGCAGTGCAGGCGATCAACACGGTTGGAGTGCGCGGTTCCAGGTAGCCAATGCGCTGAACGATGGCAATCCCTTCGATGGTCGGCCAACGTTCGCGAATTTCCTCCGCCACCTGTGCCATTTTGGCTTCCGCCATGGGGATGTAGGCTTCGTACTCCAGCGCAACCGTTCCATGAGATTCGCCACGGGATGTGATGCCGCGCACCATGCCGGTGAACACTGCCGCAGCACCGGTGGATGTCAACGTGATTCGGTCCAGTAAATCGTCCAGATCCAGCACGTCATGCGTCACCTGGAAGATGGTGGGTAAACCGCTGCCGCCGCTGACGGGCGGGAAGACGGCAACTTCGGCGTTCTCCGGAATTATTTCCTCATCGAAGGCAAATTCCTGGTTAATTGCCAAAATGGCGGTGGGCAGAACCGTTTCCAGACCGGGATATTCCTGCACCAGGCGGGTTTTTAACGCCTGGATGGTGGTGCCGGGTTCGATTTCGAGTTCTTTCCGGCCGAAGCCGCTGATTTCTTTGAGATGGGCGAAAAACAAGAGGGTGATGGAAGGCATAATGGTTCCAGACTTTTATTCGTTGACCACATCACCGCTTTGACCGCCGCGTTTTTCGATCAAACGGATGTTGGTGATGCGGGCTGTTTTCTCGACAGCTTTGATCATGTCATAAACCGTCAGTGCGGCGATTGCCACGGCAGTCAGTGCTTCCATTTCGATGCCGGTCTTGCCGGTCGTTACCAACCGCGAAGTGATCACTACCCCAGGCAGGCGCTCATCCAACTCAAGCTCAACCGCGATCTGGTGGATGGGAATCGGATGGCATAACGGGATCAATTCGGCGGTTTTTTTGGCGCCCATGATGCCGGCTAACTGGGCGACAGTCAAGACATCGCCCTTCTTGGTTAGCCCGGCCTTAATCAGAGCCACCGTATCGGGTTTAAGGATCACTTCACCGCGTGCCACCGCGGTACGCTCGGTATCCGGTTTGGCGCTCACATTCACCATGTGAGTCTTACCGCTCTCGTCGATATGGGATAACTGAGGTTTTTCCATGGTCGAATTATACCGTCTGACGGCTGAATTTAAGACAAACCGCCCTCTTTTTCCGCCGTCTCATTCCAATGCTATAATTGCGGGCGTGAGTTTCCAAGTCGCCGGACACCAAACGGACAAATACCAGGTTGCCACCGCGGTTTACGAAGGACCGCTCGATCTGCTGCTGGAATTGATCGAACGGGCAGAACTCGACATTACGCGGCTGGCCCTGGCACAGGTCACCGACCAATACCTGGAATATTTGCGCGCTTTGCAGGAACGCAACGCCGCGGAAGTATCTGCTTTCCTGGTGATCGCGGCGCGGTTGCTGCAAATTAAATCGGCAGCTCTACTGCCGCGCCCGCCGATCGATCTTTCCGGCGCGGATGAAGAAGATCCGGGCGAAGCTCTGGCACGCCAATTGATTCTCTACAAACGATTCAAGGAATTGTCCGGTTACTTGCAAAAGCGAGAAGATGCCGGATTGCAGACTCACCTGCGGCTGGCTGCGCCCCCAAAAATTGCCACCCATGTCAAATTGGACTTGAGCGGGATTACCCTGGCAGATTTTATGGACGCCGCCCGTGCTGTGTTTTTTAATAAAACCGCGCTGACCTCGCTGGACAAAGTGGTCAGTATGCCGCGTGTCACCATCCGCGAAAAAATCCACAGCATCCTGAATCAACTGCGCGGGCTGAAAACCATGACCTTCCGCAACTTGCTCAATGGTGACACGCCGCGGGTTGAGATTATCGTCACGTTTTTAGCGATGCTGGAACTGGTCAAGCGTCATATTGTGGCGGCTGAGCAAACATCCTTATTCGGGGATATTGCATTGGCCCCGCTCACCGAAATGAACGGAAGCGATGATTTGCCATTTGAATTTGACGAAGAACACTCGCTC
>DATBWK010000133.1:0-18228 GCA_036514835.1 Bellilinea sp. | reverse complement strand
TTCGTGTGGATTCTGCGCGTCCGTCATGGCAACCCCGAACAGGCTGCGTTTCTGGCCAACCGCTGGATAGACCTTGGAATTGCCGCGCTTGACAGCGCTGCGCAGCATGCCATAACCGCGGACGGGCTGCAGGAATATATGCAGTCCCTGGAAAGGTGTCTGGAACAGGTGGCGGTCAACGCCGTGGTTCCAACCTGTCCATATGACACCCTCGCAGAACTGCAAACCAATCTGGTTGTAACTGAAAATGAATTTATTGTGGAAAGACAGGCTGCCCGTAACCTTTTCCCGCAGCTCACCTACGAAGTTACTCAGCGGGCGACAACACCGCAGTCTCCGGTGACTTACGGACGCAATAATCTGGTGCTGGCAGGCCTGTTGATCGGCTTACTGGCTGGAATCGCTGTCGTCACCAGCGGACTGCCCGAACGCTGGAAGAAAAAGGACTAAAGAGCATGCCGCGCCTGGTCCGCTGGCTGTGGGCTGCTTTGATGCTGGCGCTGCCGTTCAGCAGCTTTCCATTAATTTCACGAACGTTGGGCGTACAGTCTGTCGCGGCTTTGTCCGTCGTTTTCCTGTTGTTTCTATTCATCGTCTGGTTCGTGCCTCACCTATGGCGCGGCGGACGCTTGCCGCTGGCAACCGTACCGATTCTGGCGTTTGTGCTGGTCGGCTTCATCGGGACTTTCGGCGCTTTTTTCATCGACATGCCTGCCTTCCGCGATTTTTCCCGCTGGCGCACCCTGGCAGAAAACCTGGTCACCTTGGGTGTCGGCGTCAGTGCTTACTTGATCGCCAGTTCCTGGCCGGCTGGAAAAAAGGATTTCGATCATCTGCTGCGCTGGTTGAACTTCGGTGGTATCCTGATCATCCTCTGGTCAGGAGTTCAAGCGTATTTTGCTTTTTTCGAAGGCGCCTATCCCGCCTGGCTGGAGAACGCACAGCGTTGGATCTCTTCCAGCGGTCTGCTCTATCCGCGGCGGGTAACCGGCCTGGCCTTCGAGCCGTCCTGGCTGGCGCACATGCTGAATTTGATCTATCTACCCTGGTGGCTGGCAGCTACCTTGAACAACAGTTCAGCCCACACCTTCCGCATCTGGCGCATCAGTCTTGAAAACCTGCTGCTGGTCGGCGGGATTGCCGTCCTTTTCGCGACTTACTCGCGCGTCGGCTGGCTGGCATTCTTAATGGTAGCGGCTTTTATCATCCTCAATTTAAATCTACGTTTGATTGGTTGGCTGCGCGATGTGATTACCCGTAAATGGTCGCGCCCTCTCTGGCAGACTGCCGGGAAGACAGCTTTGCCGGTACTCCTCAGTATCGGCCTGGTTGGGGTATATGCCGGCATGTTCCTGGGAGCCGGTTTTGGGCTTTCCAAACTTGACCCGCGCATGGCGCAGCTTTTCGATGTGAAAACCCTCAAGGAAGAAGGCGTGCTGATGTTTTCCAGCCGGTTAGTCTTCGCTGAACGGTTGGTATTCTGGCAAACTGGCTACGAAATATTCAACGACCACCCGGTATTGGGGGTTGGTCTGGGGAATGCCGGCTACTTTTTTCCGGAGAAAATGGTTTCCTTTGGCTACGGCCTGACCGAGATCAGCCAGATGCTGTATGAAAACTCATATCTTCCAAATACCAAGTCATTATGGGCCCGGCTGGCTGCTGAAACCGGCCTGGTTGGGTTGGGGCTCTTCCTGACCTGGATGGTTATTCAATATTCGTGTGCCCGGGCGTTGACCAAAGCCAGGGACCGCCAGTTTCGCGCGTTGGGCTGGTTTGGCCAATTCGTGCTGATCGCTTTATTGATTGAAGGCTTCAGCGTGGACACCTTCGCCCTGCCATATTTCTGGTTAGCTTTGGGGATCGTGACCGCTGGTTTTACGGTGTGGGTAAATTCCACAGATTCGGCAGAACCTGCCGGCTGATTTTGACTGGTTTCAGGCAGGTTTAATCGCGAGTAAACGGATTCCCGCGGGCGCGGAATTCCTTCACAACACCCCAGCCAATAACCAGCGCGCTCAATGTCACAATAGCCAACACCATTTGCCAGAAGCCCAGCTGGAATCCAATTCCAAAGGTCCGGACGAGATACCAGTTGGTGAAAAAGGCAAGGAAGATTCCCATCACCGTGTACCAGCGGGTCAGCCAGCCGTCACGATGCTCGCGCGCGGTATTCCAGGCCCAGGCGGCGATCAACGCCAGCCAGGGGATAAATAGGGTGCGGTAGCGGGGATTGTCCCACAGGTCGCCGCCGGCGCGCAGCGAGGAAATCAATGCCCAGATCGCTACACCCGCCAGAGCGCAGACCAAAAGTCGGCGAACTGTACCTGGATTGGTCTTCCACAGTGCGATAGGTGCATACAGCAGCAGCGGGATCATCAAATACCAGCCGACCGAACGGAAGCTGGTCAGAACGCTCCAGATGGGTAGGGCGGGGTCGATTAAAGCGGCCGGCAATACCGGCTGCATCAGCCCATAAATCACAATAAAAAGCGTGTGAAGGTTTTCCGGTAACTGGTCAAAAATTGCCTGGATCCAGCCAGAGTTGCGCAAGGCTTCACTGATATCCCATGCAGCCGATTCTTGCAGCCAGCGCGCTGTAAATGTAAATCCAGCTATCATAAGCAGCGCCAGGAAAGCCCAGCCCATTAAACGGCGGCGGCGGTCTACCAGAGTCGCGAAGTAATCGATCCACCACCACACCGCCAGCAGCGCGCCAACTCCCAACGCCACCAGCCATGAGAAGGCTGCCAACAATGCCAAAATCAGCGCCAGCCAGACGGCTGTTTTCCAACGCAATTCGCGCCAGCGGTTGGTGAAATAAAAAGCGGCAGCTGTCAGCCCGATGAGGATCGGGTCGCGCATCTGTGCCGCGCCCAGCAGCACACTTTCCGGGTACAGGGCGTAGATCCAGGCAGCCAAATTTGTGGTTTTACTGCCAAACCGTTCTCCCAATGCCCGGTACAGGAACAGGACGCCCACAGCTGAAACCGAGGCTGTGAGCAGCAAAATTAACCAGGGGCGGTGCATATCCGGGCTGAAGAGGCGGTAAAGCCCGGCACTGGTGATCAACATGCCGCCGTATTGGTCGCTAAAAAACTGGGAATTGAATGCAGTTGTCAGCGGCGCGCCGGATTGCGCCAACTGCCAGGCTTGCGTATCGCGTTGGAAGGCATCGAAGAATATGTAACCGGCGTTCTGCGGTTCGGTATCGTACCCAATCACCGGCAGCAGCAACCCAAGCGCCACTCCCAGAGCCAGGCGTAAGACGAAAGCGGTCAGCGCTATCCAACCCAGTTTGGGCTCGGCTCCAAGTTTTTTCCAGATCAGCCAACCGAGCAGCAGGACTATGGCTGCCAGTGAACCGTAGGCGGCAATGCTCGCGCCGTTCAAAGGACCTGGTTCCAGGGCTGCCATGACCAGACCAAGTAATGCCCCCGCGCCAAGGATCAGCAGCGTACTTCTGGCAGTTTTCGTCCAAAGGTTCATTCCTGTCCTCGCTCCGGCACCAGATTGTTCAACGTCAGCGCAGCCCGCGATTTCCAGGAAAACGGCTGTGCATCCTTAAGCGCCTGTTGACCCAACGCCAGCATCCGTTCGGGATTGTCCAGCAGGGATTGCAGCCCTGCCTTCCAACTCTCCAGATCGTCGGCAGCGCAGAATACGGCGTTGCGCTCATTGAGCACTTCGCGCAGCACCGGCAAGTCGCTGCTTAATATAGCCCTGCCAGCCGCCATATACTCGAACATCTTCATTGGCGAGCAAATGTCCGCGGTGTTGCCGCCGCTGCTGCCGGCGATCATGCGGCCGTAAGGCATTAATAGAATATCCCCGGCTGCCTGGTACAACGCCAACTTTTGATTGGTAATGAAGCCGGTCAGAGTGACGTTTGCCAACCCCAACTGATCAACCTGCTTGCGGCAATTTTCAACGGAATGAGGATTGCCGCCGACTAGCAGAAAATGCACCTGCGGGAAAGCCCTGGCCAAACCGAGCAGCAGTTCCACGCCACGCCCGGCATATAGATGACCGGTGTACACCGCGGTAATTTGATCAGGCGGCAAGCCCAGCTGCCGGCGGGCAGCGGGAGCGTCCGGCAGGTCCTCATAACGTTCCAGATCCACGGCATCGGGCGCAATTACCAGGTTTTCTTGCGGAATGTGCAAACCAAATTCATCTTCAAGCACCCGTACCAACGCCCGGGTGATGACAGCCAGCCGTTTCCGCCCGCGCATTTTGACCGTTCGCTGCAGCAGCCACGGTCCAAGTTTGCCGGTCGGGCGGTCATGAACTTCCAAAACCACCGGCAGCCCGCGCAATTGACCGTACACCGCGGCCTGCGGCATCCATGTGTAGATCGCATCTGCGTGCCAGGCAACTGCCCGGTTAACACTGGACAGCGCCAGGTCATAGCGTTTGAGCCGCGCCTGCGTAGGCAGCCAGACGATCTCGAATGGAGTTTGAACCCCGTAAAAGTCCGTCAACTGCTCCCAGGGTGTGGTTTTTTCACCGGGAACCCATAGACAAACCGCATGGCCCAGCTGTGCCAGCGCCTGGCATACCTTCATCACCTGAATGCTATTGGCAGTATTGGATGGCACGTGGGAAGGTGCAATAACGGCGATTCTCATGCTGATCCTTCCACCAGAATCGCCTGGCGCTCGGCTTTTCTGAGACCGGACAACCCTTCCAGAGTGATCGCGCCAATCGACAGGATGAAGAACAGGCTAAGCGCCGCAGCCTGCATGACCGCGCCGAATTTGGGAACCAGCAGGAACATCAAGACTATTTTAATCACACCGGCGACGGCTGCGGCTATCAGCGGGTAGTGCGGACGCCCAAAAGCCAGCAGCAGAGAGCGGTTCCAAAACAAGATGTTGGCAAAGCTGAATCCGATCAACAGCACCCAGATGATCGGCAAGGACGGCAAGAATTCACCGTTTTTAAATAGGCCAAGCAGCCAGGTGCCCGCCGTCAGTAAACCTACCACCACCACGCCTGTCCAGGCTATCGCGATCAGGCTGGTACGCCGCAGCAGGTCGCGAATTTGACCCCAGGCTTTGCGGGCCACCGCTTTGGTCATCTCCGGGAAAGTGGTCTGAATGAAGGGCGTAATCGGCATCAGGATCACGTTCATAATCGCCAGCGCGAATTTGTAATAGCCGGCAGCAGTGGAGTTCAGAAAATAACCCACCCACAGCACTTCGCTGTCGCGCATAATCATATTCACGGTCTGGCTGAGGTTGGTACTGAAGGCAAACGAAATCATGCTGCGCCACTCGACTGCGCCTCGAGCCCGCACCTTCCACCAGCCATTGCCCAACAGCCGATTGGAATGATAAAGTGCCCCGGTCAGCATGCCCAGACCAAAAATACACTTGCCAGCCAGGTAGGCCATCATCACTTCGAAAACGCCGCCCTGGAACAAGAAAGCCGCGCCGATCAAGATCACGGTGGTGACATTTTGCAGCAGCGTCAGTACAGCCTGGGTACGATAGTGCCCGCCCAACTGTAAAACCGCCTGCGAGGTCTCGGTTGCCAGGTTGGCCAACAGCGCCAGGCCAAATATGGCGATCCACGTCGCCGTAGTTGAGTCTTTGATGATCACGGTTGCGCCCCATTTTGCCACCAGCAGCAAAATGCCGTAAGCGGTAAATGAGGTGATGATTTCACTGATGCCGGCTAGCTTGACCACCGCGGCTGCCCGCGTCTGATCGCCTTGTGCCAGGAAATGCCCGCTATGTTTGACCACCAGCTCGTTCATCCGGAAGGAAAGCAGCCGGTTCACGTTGGAGGCAAAGGCGATGATCAGGCCCAGGGTGCCGTAGTTCTCGACGCCCAAAAGCGCAGCGGACATAAAGCCCTGCAAGAAGATCAGCCCCATACTGACCGTGTTGCCAGAGAACAGGTAGCTGGAATTGCGGACGACCTTGCGCAGCAGCGGATCGTCGCGCCACAAAGCCGTCAGCCGCTCGAACAAGCTCATGCCGTGAGCACCTGGCTGGTCCAGGAGCGCTCCGCCAGATACCAGTCCACCAGGTTGCGTACCCCCTGCTGGAGACCGACCTGCGGTTCCCAGCCTAATACGCGGCGGGCTTTGCTGACATCTGCCAGGTTGTTCATAACATCGGCTTTATGGAATGGTCCGTTGACGACCTCGCCGCGCTTGCCAAGAATTTCCTCGATCATCGCGATCAGGTCATTCATCGAAATTGACTCATGCCCGCCTAAATTAATGATTTCATAGCCTAGAGGCCGCAAGCCAAGGATGGTGCCGCGGGCGATGTCGTCCACATAGGTGAAGCCGCGGGACTGGCTGCCATCGCCGTTCATTTTAATGGTTCGACCTTCGGCGATCCACTGCACAAAACGGAACAGAGCCAAATCTGGACGTCCGGCTGGTCCGTAAACGGTGAAGTAGCGGAAGATGGTCACGTCCAGACCGTAAAGGTGATGATAGACGTGACTCAAGACCTCGGCAGCCTTCTTGGAAGCAGCGTATTGCTGCAGCGGGTGGCTTGAATCGGCCTCTTCCGGCGTCGGGAAAGGCGGCTCGGCTCCGTAGATGGACGAGGTGGAAGCCAGAACGAACTTGGGAACTTCGAATTGGCGTGCAAATTCCAATAGATTCAACGAGCCTACCAGGTTGGTATCCACCACCTGCCAGGGATTTTGCGTGCTCACGCGTACTCCGGCGCGGGCTGCCAGATGAATGATGCCGTCGATATGGTCTTGCTCTGCACCAATTTTCTCCAACAACAGCCGGTCACAAATATCGCCGCGGTAGAAGCTGAAACCAGGAATTTGCTGCAGACGGTCCAGCCGGTAATGTTTGATCCGCACGTCGTAGGCGTCATTCAAGTTGTCGATGCCAACCACCTCGTGACCGTCGGCGGTGAGGAAATCAGTCACCCGCGCGCCAATAAAGCCGGCAGCTCCACTTACCAGGTAACGCGCTGGCATTAGAGCCTCACCACCTTATCAGACATGCGTCCGGCTGCGCCCAGGGCATTGCGAGTGTCCACCACCAATTTCGCTGCTGAAAGAATTGCCGGGTAATCGTATTTTTTATGATTGGTGATAATCACCACGCAATCGGCAGTATTGACCGCCCCCATCACATCCGGAGTGGAGACCATGTCGAGCTCGTCATGGTGGATCTCCGGGATATAGGGATCGTTGTACTCGACGATGGCGCCCTTGTCCTGCAGCAGGTGAATGACGTCCAGCGCCGGTGACTCGCGCAGATCGTCGATATCCGGTTTATAGGCGGCGCCCAGCACCAGTATGCGGCTGCCGCGCAGCGCTTTGTTATGGTCATTGAGCGCGTCCTGTACCTTGCCAACTACAAAACGCGGCATGCCGGTGTTGATTTCGGAAGCCAGCTCGATAAAGCGCGCCGTGTAATTGAGCGATTTCATCTTCCAGGACAAATACAGCGGATCGATCGGGATGCAGTGCCCGCCCAGACCTGGACCAGGTGTGAATTTCATAAATCCGAATGGTTTGGTGGCAGCTGCATCGATCACTTCCCAGACGTCCACACCCAACCGGTCGCAGATGATCGCCAATTCGTTCACCAATCCAATATTGATCATGCGGAAGGTGTTTTCCAGCAGTTTGGCCATTTCCGCCACTTCGGTGGTGGTGACCGTAACCACAGTTTTGATCGCCTGGCTGTACCACGCCGCCGCGACTTCACTGCAGGCGGGGGTAATGCCGCCCACAACTTTGGGCGTATTATAGGTTGTCCAGTCGGTGCGGCCTGGATCTACCCGTTCCGGCGAAAATGCCAGGAAGATTTCTTTTCCAACCTCCAGATGCGCTTTTTCGGTCAGCGTAGGCAGCACCATTTCACGGGTCGTGCCGGGGTAAGTGGACGACTCGAGGATGATGATCATGCCCGGGTGCAGATAAGGCGCGATCCCTTCAACGGCACTGACAATAAAGGATAAGTCCGGGTCGCCCGTCTGACGTAACGGCGTTGGCACACAGATCGAAATGGCATCCATATCCCGCACCACGGAGTAGTCAGTGGTGGCTTTGAGTTTGCCCTGATTGACAAATTCAGCCACCTGGGCGGTGGGCACGTCTAAAATATAGCTTTCAGCTCGGTTGAGCAAATCGACCTTGCGGGCATCCAGGTCAATTCCGGTGACGGTGAAACCGGCTTCGTTGAACACTACCGCCAGCGGTAGACCGACATATCCCATGCCGACCACAGCCACCCGGGCGGTGCGGTTGTTTAGCTTCTCGATCAGAGCTTGACGAGTATCTTGCGGCATATTCCTCATTCCTTTGATTCGCGCGGGGACGTTTTACCCGAATGGGGTTGGATCAGACACAGTATTAAAACAAGCTCAACTGCGTGGGTTGTTCCTCGTCCGGTAAATTTTCATCTTCTTTGGGAGGTGCAGCCTGCACCGCTTGCATTTTATCGCGATTCGTGCGCGCCTGGGTTAAATAACCGGGCAGGCGGCCAAAATCATCCAAAACAGCATTCTTTAAGGAAGGCTGGTGCAGCGCGGCAGCCGGGTGGAACATGGCCACCACCAACCGTCCGTTCACCCAGCGTGATTGCCCGTGCACATCGCTGATACGCACATTGCCCATAAACTTTGCCATCGAAAAACGCCCAAGGGTGACGATAACAGCCGGGTTGATGGCTTCAATTTGGCGGTCCAGGTAGGCGTTGCAGGCAGCCAATTCTTCCGGCAGCGGATCGCGGTTGCCAGGCGGGCGGCATTTGACCACGTTGGTAATGAACACTTTTTCTCGCTGCAGATGAGCCCGCTGCAGCAATTCATCCAAAAATTTTCCGGCAGCCCCGACAAATGGCCGACCCTGCTCATTTTCGTAAAATCCCGGACCCTCGCCGATGAACATCACCTCGGCGGTTGGCAATCCCTCCCCGGGCACGGAATTCTTGCGTCCCGCATGCAGCTGGCACAGTTGACAGACCCTGACCTCAGCCGCGACCTGATTCAAAACTTCTTTTTGGTCCAACCATCCCTCCAAATTTTGTAAGGGTTTTGCCGATTATTTCCGACGCAGAACTTCCAACCGCTCCGGTTGGACCGGATTAAGCGTCATCAGCAGTGCATCCTCGCCATTGTCCTTATAATAGCGCGGCCGAATACCGGCAATTTGGAAGCCGAATTGCTCGTAGAGCGTAATAGCGGGTTGGTTTCCGCGCCGAACCTCCAAAAAGCTTTGCCGAACGCCGCTGTGGTAAGCTTCCAGCAACGATTCGGCCAATAAGAGCCGGCCCAGCCCCAGACGGCGGTATGGTTCGTCGATAGCGATCGTACCAATATGGGCTTCATCGATGATGAACCACATCACAATCATGCCGGCAACCACGGGCTGATTTCCATTGGCGGTTACTTCGACGATGAAATTGCGCGAAGCCGGGTTTTCCTGAATTTCAAAACGGTATGACCGTTCCGGCCACGGCAGGGCAAAAGAGGCCACATCGATTTCCCGCACACGCGCAACATCTTTCAACTCCATCGGCCGAATGCGCGTTTGGATTTGTTCGCCAGGTCCACTCACCCTGGAATTGCCTCCGCGGTGCGAAGATAGATCGGCGCCAGACTGATGATGTCATCCACCCTGCCAGTTTTCCAGCGGCGCCAGGCGATTTCCGCCAAGAAGGATGGCCGGCGCAATGAGGCAGCCGGGGATGACAGCAGCACGTTCTTGCGTTTGCGCGCTAGAAGCTGACGCTCTGATGCAGTCATTTCACCGCATACCAGGGTAGGATTTTCGATCAAAGCGGAAAACTCCTCAACTGTTTGGGTCTCCGGAGTACCCTGAGATTCCCAGGAATGCTTTCCCCATTTGTACCAACCCACCGCCACCCGACTGCGCCCGGCTTGCAACAATACCGCCAGTGGTAAATCGCTTTTTGGTTGGGCAGCAGCCAATACGTCCAATGTGGGCACGCCAATCAGCGGGATGCGCAAAGCCAGCGCCATGCCTTTGGCAACCGAAAGGCCAATGCGTAAACTTGTGAACGAGCCGGGGCCAAGCGCCACGCCAATGGCTTCCACGTCCGTGGCTTTTAATCCGCAGCGTTCCAGCTGTTCACGTATTGCCGGCGCTACCTCCACCGTGTGGTGGTTTTGAGTTTTCCAGGTGGATTCGCCGACGATGATAGCGCCGTCAAACAGCGCCATACCGATGGTTTGGGTTGAGGTATCCAATGCAAGCAGCAAGTTTAACCTCCCAATACCCGGCGGCGAAAGTCGCCGATTAAGGCATCATACCGCTCGCCTTGAGGTAATAGGACCAGACCACGCTGTTCATCGGCGATCCAGCGCATATTAATTTTTAAGCAAACCGGCGGCAGAGCCGAAGATATTCGCTCAGGCCACTCCACCACCATGGCGCCTTGTTCCAACATCAATTCGATATCCAAATCTTCTGCTTCAGCTGCATTTTGCAGCCGGTAGGCATCCAAATGATATAAATTTACTTGATCTGGCCGCCGGTACATATTGACTATCACAAATGTTGGGCTGGTGACCGGGTCCAGCGACCCCCACCCCTGGGCAATCCCCTGCACCAGGGTGGTTTTGCCGGATCCAAGATCGCCTTGCAGACAAACCACGTCGCCTTTTTCCAACAGGCTGCCAAGTCGCATACCCAGACGGCGGGTTTGTTCAGCGCTGCGGCTGAAAAATTCCAGGGTGCGCGAATCAAGGATAGGCATTGACTAAATTATACTCGCATTTTACGGCAGGTTTTGCTTACGAACGGGTAGCTTTTTCAACCAGAATACGGGCAATTCGGCGGGAAGCGTCCGGTCGAGCCAGGCGAATGGCATTCGCTGCGGCTGCGAAACGGGTCTCCGGCTTTTCCAGCCAGGTGCGGAGCGTTTCAACTGCCAACTGCGGCTGCGGCGCCCAAACCCCCGCGCCTTCTGATACTACAAAATCCACATTGCCGTCTTCCTGACCAGGCATCTTGCTGTACAGTATGACCGGCAGGCCGGCGATGAAAGCCTCGGAGATGGTTCCCGGTCCTGCCTTGCTGATCAAAACGTCACTGGCGCGCATAAAATCCGGCATTTCAGTGACAAAGCCGTAAATGTGAACCGGAATTCGCCAGGGATGCTGCTCCAACTGCTGGCGCAATTCCCGGTTGCGTCCGGCGACAATCACCAATTGCACCGGCAGCCGGGCTGCGTCGATGGCAAAAGCGGTTGCTGCCAACGGCCCCATCCCCTCGCCCCCGCCAACCAGTACTGCTGTAGTTAGGTCCGGCTGCCACCCCAGCTTTTTGCGTAATGCCACCCGGTCGCCCGGCGGCAGGCAGAATCGGTCTGCCACTGGCTGGCCGACCACTTGCATTCGCCCGGCAGGCATGCGCATGGCCAATCCACGGTCGTACGCAGCCTGGGTGGGCACAATGATCAGGTCAGCCGTCGGGCAATACCAGGCAGCATGGGTCGAAACCAGGTCCGTGACGACAGTCATAAACGGAACCTGGTGGGCGTGTGCCATGCGGGACACCGGCGTATTGATCATTTGGTGAACCGAAACGATAAGGCTGGCCGGGTGATTGACCATCAAGCGCTGCAGACCTCGTCGTACATACGGCCATAACATTCTGTATGCGAAACGTGTTCGGCGGCGCCCGTCGCTGGCACGATAACCCATTTCCCACACATTAGGCATGCGCGACAACCGCGGATAGATGCGCGGCGCCAGATTGATGGGCGGCGGGGCATAGCGCAGGAAAATATCCACCATTTCGGTGGTCACCTGGCCGGGAAACTCGAGGTTAATCGCCTCGATAATCGCTTCGGCTGCCGCGCGGTGACCGCCGCCGGTGTCGGAGTACAAAAACAAGATATGCGGTTTATTCCGTCCCGGAGGGTTCATTTTCGCCTCGGGAAAGGGTGGTTTTCATGCGGCGGCTCAGTTCCCGCCGGGTCAACAGTACATGCCGGCCGCATTTCAGGCATTCCAGGCCAATATCCGCCCCCAGACGAATCACTCGCCAGTCATAGGCGCCGCACGGATGAGGTTTACGCATCCGGACGACATCCCCGAGGCCTAAGTCTGGCAGCATGCGGCGATTATACCACCCATGTTATAATCCCCTTGGCCTGCTGGCTGACTGGAGATTATCCGTATGTTCGGTCTTGAACTCCCCACACTGATTAGCCGCATCTTTACATTGATCATCGCATTCACGGTGCATGAATTTTCGCACGCCAAGGTAGCCGACTGGTTTGGGGACGACACGCCGCGCATGAATGGCCGGCTGACGCTTAATCCGCTCAAACATCTGGATATTTTCGGCTCATTGATGCTTGTCATCGCCGGGTTCGGCTGGGCGAAACCCGTTCCGGTGAATCCGTACGCCTTGAGCCGCCGGTCTCCTGCGGGTTATATGTGGGTTTCTTTGGCTGGACCAGCCTCCAACCTGTTTATGGCGATTGTGGCAGCCGCTCCCCTGCGCCTCAATTGGATTGGCCGCTTCGATAACCTCGGCGGCGCCAGTTTTCTGCCCACTCCCTACGAATTTTTATCCGAATTCATATTCATCAACCTGCTGTTGATGCTCTTCAATTTAATCCCGTTGGCGCCGTTGGACGGCGATAAGATCTACAGCTATTTTGCCCCACCGCCGATCGCCCGCGCACTCGATGTGATCCGACCCTATGGGCCTATCGTATTAATGCTGCTGGTATTCCTGGCGCCGCGCTTCGGGGTGGACGTCTTCGGCTGGATGATGTCGCCCGCGCTGCCGAATTTGTGGAATCTGCTGCTGGGAGGTAGTGCATGACCGTCCAACTGACCGTAATCGGCCTTAACCAAATCGGTGTTTCGATCGGATTGGCACTCAAAGCCGGAGAGCATCCTATTACGCGGGTTGGCAGCGATGCCGACATCCTGGCAGAGCAGAAAGCGTTGAAATCCGGCGCCTTTGAAAAAGTGATTCATAACCTGCCGGCAGCCGTGGAAAATGCCGATATCGTAATCCTGTGCCTGCCGGTTGACGAGATCCGCAAGACCCTCGAGGCGATTGGGACGGCGCTGAAACCAGGTGCAGTGGTACTGGATACTTCCGCATTGAAAACAGCGGTCATGGATTGGGCGGATGGCGTTTTGCCCGAAGACCGGCATCTGCTGGCATTTACACCGACCCTCAGCCCGGATTTTCTCGAAGAACGAGGGCTAGGATTGGAAAAAGCGAGTCCCGACTTATTCAAAAAGAGTGTTTTCCTGATCGGCGCATCGGCGAAAACCCACCCGGATGCTGTCAAATTAGCGGCTGATTTCTCAACCTTGTTGGGCGCGAAACCCTATTTCTCGGATCTTGTGGAAGCCGAGGGCTTGACCGCCCTGGTGCACCACCTGCCGCAAATTTCGGCCGTGGCGTTTTTCCATGCCATTGAAAGCCAGCCCGGTTGGCGCGAAGCCCGCAAAATCGGCGGACGTACGTTGGTTAATGCGCTATCGCCGCTCGATAACCTGGATGAACACAAGGAATTTGGCCAGGCGCTGCTGTTCAACGCTGAAAACTCCGTGCGGGTGATCGACAGCCTGGTGGCAGAACTCAAGAAAATACGTGAAATGGTCGCCAGCCAGGATGCCGAGGCTCTAAAGACATACATGGAGGGCGCGGTCGAGGGGCGCATTTTATGGATCAATAAACGTCAGACTCATGACTGGGAGCACATGCCGCGTCCCGAACTGCCAACCACCGGTCAATGGCTGGGAAAACTGGTCGGCTTGGGCGGTAAATTGAGGGATTTCGACAAACCCAAGAAATAACCGGACAGCAATAATGGCTACTTACTATTGCTACATCGTCGAATGCGCGGATGGAACCTACTACACCGGCTGGACCACAGACCCGCAAAGACGTACGCGTCAGCACAATCTGGGGCACGGCGCCAAGTATACCCGTCAACATGGACCTGTTCAGTTGGTTTACGTGGAAGCACAGCCAGATCGTGGTCAGGCTCAGCGCCGCGAATTGGCGATTAAACGGCTCAATCGTACCCAGAAACAAAAGTTGATTCAGACGGTGCCAGTCGAACCAGTGTAAGACAGGAGGAAAATCACATCCTTTAGGGACATTTTCCGAAAACAGAATCACTATAATGAAAATGGGGCGCAATCCGGAAGGTGAACTGCTCAGCGCCAAAATCAGGTGGGGAAACCGTCACGAAACATCATTGAGGAGGACACTGATGAAAGTAAGTATTGATCCGGATGCCTGCATGGGGTGCGGCGTTTGTGAAACGATCGTCCCGGAAGTGTTCTCGTTGGGTGAAGAGGGTTATGCGGTGACGTTGACGGATCCGACGCCGGAGCAATTCCGCGACCTGGTGCAGCAAGCAATGGACGAGTGCCCTGAAGAAGCCATTATGGCGGATGATTAATTTCCAGTTATCACTCTGTCACACACATAAACTAGATGCATTTTTTTCGTAAGTCGATAATCCGTTTCTGTTGTAGTTCATACTGATTTTGCATGCCATAGATTTCTAAACTGGAGAAAGCCGGCAACTCCATGGATATTTCGTTCCGCACTGCTGAAGGGCGTTTTAATTTCCGGGTCGGCGCGATCATCATTCATGAAAACCAGATATTGATGGTCAAGAACCATCGGGATCCTTATTATTATTCAGTCGGCGGTCGGGTCCATTTGCATGAAACCCTGGAGGAAGCCATATTACGCGAAGTGATGGAAGAAACCGGCATTCCTCTGGAAATTGAAAAACTAGGTTTTATCCACGAGAATTTCTTCACCCTGGAACATTCCGGGGAGGTCTTCCATGAGATTTCCTTTTTCTACTACATGAAGCCATTCGAAAATTTATCGTTGGTCAACCAGAGTTTGACCGAGGATGGCGTCGAAGAAAAATTGGAATGGATTCCGCTGGACAAAATCCATGAGGTCACGCTCTACCCGGAATTTTTTAAAACACACCTTTATGGAGGCTTAGGCCAGGTTCAGCATTTCGTAACACGGGAAAATTAACAAAAATCGACCGGTGCGCACAAACCGGTCGATTTGTTTTTGATACTAAATAACGATTTTATATCTGCAATTTCCGGTTAATCCCGGAAAAGTGGTAAATGCCCCAACGAAATAATACCGTTCCAGTGTTCTTCGTCGCCTTCAGTAAGAACAGCTACCTCGCCGGCGATATATGCCTCTGCCTGAGCCACGATCGAGCGCATGCCGTCCAAAGTCGAGCCGGTGCTGACGACATCGTCCACCACCAGAATCTTCTTGCCCATAATCAACTGGTGATCCTTCTCGTCCAGGAACAAGGTTTGCGGCGCGCCAGTTGTGATGGACAGGGTCTCCGCCTTGATCGCCTCACCCATGTAAAATTTATAGGATTTGCGCAGCACCACATAGGGTTTGTTGGTTTGCGCAGAAAACTCGTAAGCCAGCGGAATGCTCTTGGTTTCAGCCGTCAGGATAATATCGTAATCGATGCCTTTAGTCTTCTCGATCAACGCCGCAGCGCAGGCTTGCACCAGTTCCGTATCCCCCAGGATATTGAGCAAGGCTATACGCAGCCCTGGCGCTACCTCGAACAGGCGTAACTCGCGTTTCAAACCAGCTATTACGATCGAATACGTTTCTCGTTCTGTCATCTTGTCCTGCTCTCCCGACCAAATATGCGGCGTTCTTCTGCCCAAAGTTGATACTATACCATATTCTCTGATGGGAACGGAATTAAAAATATTAACGATTTGTGCCGCGCAGGAGCAGATTGATCACAATCGTGAGCAGGATGCTCAAGATGATCGAACCCAGCAGCGGGATGACACAAGTGAGACCTGGAATTTCGACTTTGACGGTTCCCGGCAGGTTTTGTAAATTGGTGAAACGTCCCACCAGCCACACTGCAACCCCCACCACAGCCACCGCCACCCCCGCGATGATCAACCAACGTCCAATCGTCTGTAAATCACCCATTTAATCCACTCCGCTGCAGGTAAAATTTACCCTCAGAGGTATTCTACCCGGTTTTGCCAGGTTTACCCCCCGTATTGGCTTGACACGTTAACCTCCTTGCAGTAAACTATTAGTGTAATTTATACACTAATTACCCTACGTGAAGCGGAGTTCCCATGAGCATCTTCGACCAGAAACGCCTGACCAATGCCACATTCAAGCTCGACATCGAGCGCATGCGCAAAGGCTGGTACACCGATAAATACTTTACCAACATCATGCGGATGCTCGAGGTGCTGGCTCGCGACGGATACAAATATCAGGGCACCGATCACCGCTTGCCGCCGGGCATCGATCCCGGCTCCATCCCCGCCGGTGATCTCGAGGTGGAAATGCAGTGGTTTACCCGCCGCAACGGTAAAACCTTGGTGACCGGGGTGGATAAGGCACTCACCATGCTGCGCCACTGTACCGGTTATTTTAATGGCGATACCTTTATCGACACCTCTGATAAATTACAGGTTTGGGCGGTCCATGACGGTGCGATGGTGCATTCAGACGGTAACCCTTTGCATGTCAATCCGGTGATCCGCGTGCGCGGTCGATACCGCGATTTTGCCATCCTGGAAACCCCGACCCTGGGCATCCTCACCCGCGCCAGCCGGGTGGCGACCAATGTCTATGACGCCCTTGTAGCTGCCCACGGCAAACCCATGCTGTTCTTTCCGGCACGTTTTGACTTGCACGAAGTCCAGGCAGCCGACGGTTACGCTTATCAGATTGCAGTGCAGCGCTATAACATGGACCACGCGCAAACGCTCGGGCCTTTCGTCTCCACCGACGCCCAGGGCGACTGGTGGGGCGGCGCTGGCGGTGGCACGGTGGCTCATGCAGCCATTGCCTGCTTCTTCGGCGATACCAGCGAAGCTACCCTGGCCTTCGCCCAGGTGCTGCCGGTGACCATCCCGCGGATCGCTCTGGTGGATTTCAATAATGACAGCGTCAATGACTCGGTCGCGGTGAGTAAAGCCATGTTCGCCCGCTATCGCACCCTGATGGATGCAGGCGACACGACTGAAGCCGAACGCTACATCTTGTACGGCGTCCGGCTGGACACTTCCGGCAGCCTGCGCGACATTAGCGTACCTCCGCTGGGCGACCCGGCGCTGGACCTTGGCGTCAACCCGCGGTTAGTCTTCCTGGTGCGCCAGGCGCTGGATTCAGCCTGGGAATCGTGGGATGTTCCATCCGAATGGCGCGAACGCGCCCGCCAGTTCTGCCAGGCGGTAAAAATCGTGGTCTCGGGCGGCTTTAACCCCGAAAAAATCAGCCGCTTTGAGAGGCTCAATGTTCCGGTGGATATTTATGCTGTCGGCTCAGCGCTGATGGATAACCACGCCGCCACCGTCACCGATTACACAGCTGACGTGGTACGTATCAAGGTCAATGACCAGTGGGTGGATCTGGCGAAAGTCGGGCGCAAAGCGCTCGACAACCCGGACCTGGAACGAATCTGGTAATAGGTGCGATTACAGTTGAGTTGACTTAGCTGGCTTTTGGAACGCCAGGGCGATCCAGTCGCCTATGGTCATGCGTTCCAATAGTTTTAGTCCGTGACTGCCGGCTTCCACTTCCACCTCAGTCGCCTGCTCGATCAATATGCCAGACAGCAAAATGACGCCGCCGGGTGTAATCAATTTGGCCAGGTCCTCATTGAACAGGCGCACCAGAACCGGCGCCAGAATGTTAGCCAGCACCAGCGGCGCATGACGGACAAAGTATTGGCCCTGCAAAATCTCTTCGATCGAGCCCAGCGCAGCCGTAATCTGATCGCCCACCTCGTTCGCTGCCGCATTTTCGTCTGTGGCGCGCACTGAGGCTGCGTCGATATCCACTGCCAATGCAGCATTCGCCCCCATTTTGATGGCGCCGATCGATAAAATGCCCGAGCCGCAGCCAACATCAATCACCGGTTTGCCCGGCTGCACATATTTTTCCAACAAGGCCAAACATAACTGCGTGGTCGGGTGCGAACCAGTGCCGAAAGCCATGCTCGGATCAATTTTGATCGCCACCCGGTCCGGGTAGGTCGATTCCAGCCAGGCTGGCAGAATTAATAACTTTTGACCCACTGGAATCGGTTTATAGTGCTGTTTCCAGGCGGTCATCCAATCCTGGTCAGGGACAGTCTTGAATTCTGCCGCGGGCAATGGACGAATTTGCGCCAGATGCCATAGCGACTCTTCCAGATGCTGGCGTTTTTGTACGGTAGTGCTATCCATGGGA
>DATBWK010000132.1:0-19918 GCA_036514835.1 Bellilinea sp. | reverse complement strand
GTTTTGGTGATGTGCCAATCCATATCGATTATGAATACGGAAAGCGGAATCTCAGACGCCGCAAAGTGTTCTACCAAATTTTCGATGTCCTCTTGCGAATATTCCCAGAATCGCGACCACCAGTTGCCTAGAAAAGCGCGCGGCAGCAGCGAAGGTTTGCCGGAAACAATCTGGTAATCCTGTAAAGCGGATTTATAGTCGCTTCCGCTGACCAGCAGGTACAGATCGCGGTAGCCAATTTTTGTGGCCCGCGGTTCCAGCCAACCATCGCTATTGAACACCAGGCTGGAAGTGTCGTCCAGCTGAACCCAGCCTGAGCGTGAAATAAACCCGGGACTAAGGCGCACCGGTCCATTGGTCTCATCCAGCGTTCGGGTGGTGCCGGGCAATTGACCCGGGTTGGCATCGTCCACGTGGAAAACATGTCCGGTTTCCTGGACGGTCACCTGCAGCGATTTTGCGGTTAAGCCGGCGGCGGAATCCAGGTATTGCAGCGAAAAGGCATCCGTTTCAACGGTTAACGAATGCGCCCCAACCTCAATTTTCGCTTTAGGCACTGGTTGGCGCCGGTACCAGAACTGTTGGGTTGGCCGATCTTCAAAGATGCCATCTGGGCTGACCTCAATGCGGATCAGACGGGAAGTAAGCAAGCTGAAGCGCACATTCGGAAAAGGAAACACAGCCTCCGGGTTAGCCTGTGCCTGTTCAACGGAGGGGATGAAGAATTTGTGTTCGAGCATGGCACCTCTTTGGTCTGTGATGAGATCCGGAGTAAATGGCAATAATAACAAAAATGGGTTTTTAACAGTTCGATCACTTTTTTTGCTAGTGAACAAATACCTCACGAGTTAACGACTGTTTTCGGCATCCAGAAAATCATCAACAGCGCCGCGATCAAGGCCAATGACCCGCCAAACAGGAACGGGGCAGATGGGCCAAAGCCAGCCCACCGGCCTACCCCCTGCCACAGGATGCCGGCGATCAATGAGGCCGGAAAGGCCAGCAGTCCAATCACCGCATGGTATGTGCCGTAAGCTGTGCCGCGTAAATTTACCGGTACCAGGTCTGCTACCATGGCGTTGGATGTGCCGTAAGCCAGACCAAAATACAGACCATAAGTCAGGTATAACAGCCAAACCTGCCAGGTAGATTGCGCGATCGCGAAGCCAAAATAGATCAGCGCATACACCAACCAGCCGCCGACAATCAGTTTACGCCGTCCGATCCGGTCCGAAAGGGAGCCGGCCGGGGTGGCGACCAATGATATGACCAGGTTGAACACTGCCAGCATCACCAGAATACCGACCACTGAAACACCAAGGTTCTGCGCTCGCAGCACCAGGAATCCGTCGGACGAGTTGCCCAGGGTGAAAATACTGACGATCACCAGGAAAATGTTGAACGGTTTCCCCATGCTCTTCAGCGAAAATTTTGGCGCTGTCCGCACTCCGCTGACCGCCACATCTTTGGCCCCGAGCACCAATGTCAGAACTGCCAGGGCTGCTGGAATCATGCTGATCAACACAATGGTCTGGAAAGTCGAGCGGGTAAGATCTACCGTTGTTTTCTGAGCCAGCCACACCACCAGCGCCGCAATCAATAACCCAAGGAACGCGCCGGCTTTATCCATGGCTCGGTTGAAGCCAAAAGCCAGCCCATGGATCTCCCTGGGAGTCGAATCGGCTACCAGTGCATCCCGTGGGGCAGTCCGTATGCCTTTGCCAACCCGGTCTGCCCAGCGCACACCGGCGATTAATCCCCAACTACTGGCAAAATAGAAAAAAGGTTTGGAAAAGGCGGAGAGGCTGTAGCCAGCTACCGCCAGCCATTTGCGTGCCCCCAGTTTATCGGACAGCCAGCCGGAGAACATTTTTAGTAGACTGGCTGTCGCTTCCGCCAGCCCCTCGATCAAACCGATGATGCCGGTTTGAACGCCCAGCACGTTGGCCAGGAACAGCGGCAAGATATTGAGCACCATGTCGCTGGAAATATCCATGAAGAAACTGGTGAAGCTGACCGCCCAGACGTTGCGTGGCAGTTTTTTGATACTGGATGTAGGGGTTGCAGTAGTGATATTTTCAGCCATGATGTTCTCTTTTTGAATTATCGTCAGGGATTAATTTTCCGATGCGGTTGATTTTGTTTCTTCCCGGGCGAAAATCTCGGCAGCGAATTGTTGCAAAGCTGTCCTGCACTGCTCTAGTTTTGCTGCTGTAGCATTGGCCTGGTCGCTGCCTAAAAAATCGCGCCGCTGAATTTTGGCAAGCCAGGCCTCCAGCTTGTTAAGGTCTTCTTCGTTTTCTTCATATTCTGCGAAACTAAAATTTTGCCGCTGGGTTTCTTTTTCAATTTCCTTTAAAAAGTCAGCGCATTGCTCCTGAAGTTCGCCATATTCGGCTGCCCGGTCTTGTTGGAAGCGGTTGAGTATTTCCCTCTGTGTGGCTTCGTCAAAGGCATCCGAATAAAAAGTTTTACTGCTCCCGCCCTGGTCACCAACATAGGTTTGCATTTCCCGAATAAAATCGACTGCGCTGGCCGAATTCGGCAGAAGCCAAAGACCGTTATCCAGGCTGGCGGCGCCGGCAGAGCGCATACGCCGCCACACCGTCACCCGCGGACTGGAGGGGGTGGCAGGAAGAACCGGGCAAAACATCAACCACTTGAGTTCCATTATTCCCTCGATTTGTAACAACTGTTGCATTTTATCTCGAATCAGTAATAAATGCAATAGGTGTTGCAAGAAATTGCGCAACACCTATTCAATACTTATTCAATTTCAGAGGTCTGGATCTAAAAGCAGCTTCCACCATTGGCGGTCATGAAAAACCTTTGGAGGAGAACCGACCGTTCCTAGTGGTGGTGTTCGTGCGCGTCGGCTTCAGCCTTGGTCTTGTGGATCGTGCCATCCGGATGCTGTGCCGGCGAGTAGATGGTATACAATTTGAGCGATTCGGTCTTTGAAGTGTTGATGATATTGTGCTCGGTGCCGGCTGGCACTACCACGACCATGCCGTCTTTCAGCGGGAAGTCTTCCCCGGCCATAACCGCCTTGCCCGTACCGGCTTCGATGCGGAAGAACTGGTCGTTAGTGGAATGTGTCTCCACCCCGATCTCTTCCCCGGGTTTGAGCGTCATGACCACCAACTGGGAGTGAGGTCCGGTGTGCAGCACCTTGCGGAAGTACTCGTTTTCCAGTGTTTCTTTCTCGATATCTGCGTGATAACCCTTCATCGTACCCTCCTGTTGCGAAAATTTTCGTTATGGCAATTCCCGACGGAAATTAATTCACTTTGTCCATTATCGCACAAACAGCGGTACGGTGGTCAGGCGAGTTCGCGCTTGAATTGTGTGCGGTACAGGCTGGCATATAAACCATCCTGTGCCTGCAAGTCGTCATGGGTACCGCGTTCCACAATCCGTCCGCGGTCGATCACCAGGATCAAGTTAGCCGCCAGGATGGTACTGAGGCGGTGGGCTATGACGATGCTGGTGCGCTGTGCCATCACCTTGCCTAGCGCGTCCTGGATCAGTGATTCCGATTCGCTGTCCAGGCTGCTGGTGGCTTCGTCCAACACCAGGATGCGCGGATTCTTGAGGATCACCCGCGCCAGCGCTATGCGCTGCTTTTCACCGCCGCTCAGGCGGTAACCGCGCTCGCCAACGATGGTGTCATAACCTTCCGGCAGTGCCTGGATGAAGTCGTGAATATTGGCTACCCTGCAGGCAGCTTCCAGTTCAGCCTGACTGGCGTTGAGTTTGGCATACTGTAAATTGGTGCGGATGGAGTCGTGGAACAGATAGGTTTCCTGGGTCACCATGCCGATTTGCTCAGCAAGTGATTCGAGCGTCACCTGGCGCAGATCATGCCCATCGACGCGGATGGTGCCGCTGGTGGTGTCGTACAGACGCGGAATCAAATAAGTAAGCGTGGTTTTGCCGGCACCGCTAGGGCCGACCAGCGCCACCAATTGCCCCGGCCTGGCGCGAAAACTGATGTTCTCCAGCGCAGTGGTGCGCGCCTGGCTGCGGGCTGCCGGTTCGTCTATGTCGGCTTGTGTGCCCGAAAGTACTGCCGTGACATTGTCCATGCTGCCGTAGCGGTGAACGTTGCTGAGGAAGACCTCGTCGCCGGACTCGTATTTAAACGTAACATTATCAAATTCAAGGTCACCTTTGATTTCCTTCAAGACCGTGGCATCCGGTTGCTCGGCAATATCAACCGGCAGGTCGATCACCTCAAATACCCGCTCAAAACTGACCATCGATGTGGCGAACTCGACCGGGGCGTTGGACAGTCCCTGTAATGCGCCGTACAGACTGCCGAGATAAGCGCCCAGCGCCACGATCTTGCCAACCGTGAAGGCTCCACTGATGACGAAATAGCCGCCCAGGCCATACAACAGCGCCGTGCCCACTGCACTGATCAACCCAATAATCGCCATAAAAGTGGAACCGATCACGGTGCGTTGTACGCCAAGGTCGCGCACCTGTGCCGCGCGCTGCCCAAAACGGTCCACTTCCAACTGGCGGCGGCCAAATAATTTCACTAGCAGCGTGCCGCCGATATTCAAAGTCTCGTTGGTCATAGCGTTCATCTGCGCATTGGCTTCCATTTGCCGGCGTGCCATATCGCGCAGGCGGTTGCCCAATAAGCGGGCGGCCAGTATGAAAAGCGGCAGAATGACCACACTGATTAAGGTTAAACGCCATTCCAGCGTTAGCATCACGGCTAATACTGCCGCTGCCTGGACGATCTGGGTGATGATGCCGACCAGAGTACTACTGATGGCATTTTGCGCCCCGACCACGTCGTTGTTAATTCGGCTCATCAGCTCGCCGACTTTGGTGTTGGTGAAGAAACGCAGCGACATCCGCTGCAGGCGGGCATACAGGCTGATGCGCAGGTCATAAATCACGCCTTCCCCGACCCGCGAGTTCAACCGCCGCTGGATCACGTTTAACAATCCATTCAGGGTCGGAATGAGAAGCAATGCCAATGCCAGTAAAATCAGGCGCTGCGTGTCCTTGCCGGGAATGGTATTGTCAATCAAATCTCGCAAAATCAGCGGCGTCAACAAGGACAACCCGGTCGTGGCGAGAATTAAGGATAGCATGCCAACCAGCAGCCAGCGGTAAGGGCGGGCATAATTCAACACCCGCCGGATCAGGTGGCGGGTGATCTTGGGTTTTTCATCGGTGGCATTCAACATGCCATGCATTCCGCCGTGAATTCTCATGACGTTGTCCAATCCTCAAATAAGGGTTTAGGGAATTATCCCACCCTTTGGCTGTTTGCCGCGCTTTGAGCCGGAATTAAGCCCTGACCGCCAATCCGTTGTTATTAATCACCTGGCGGTACCAGTACGCACTGGCTTTGGGCGTGCGTTTTTGGGTGGCAAATTCAACGTGCACAATGCCGAAGTGCTGGGTATATCCCAGCGCCCATTCGAAATTGTCCATCAGCGACCACAGGTAATATCCCGTCAGCGGTACGCCGGCTTGAATCGCCTGCGCCATAGCCGTGAAATGGCCTTCCAGATAAGCGACGCGCCGCTCGTCATTTATAGCTCCACTGGCATCCGGCGTATCGGAAAAGCTGGCGCCGTTTTCGCTGATGATGATTTCGTGCGGCTGGTATTCGCTTGCCATGCGGGTAAGGATTTCGTACAATCCGGCCGGATAGCATTCCCAGTTCATATCATCGTGGTTATTCACCGGCGCCACCGGCAGGATGTCGTCGGGATTTTCCGCGAAGTGCGCTCCGGCTTTCACCACGCTGCGGGTGTAATAGTTGATTGCCAGGAAGTCTGTCGGGACGGAGATGACGTCCAGATCGCCCGGCTCGATAAAATCCGGATGAGTGGAAGGCAGCCCCTCCATTTTGACATAGTCAGCCAGCATGTCGGCCGGATAGCCGCGTCCATGCAGCGGGTCGAGGAACCAGCGATTCAGTTCCCCGTCCGCATGCCGAGCTGCTGCCCGGTCAGCTTCCGAGTCGCTGGCGGGGTGAATTGGCGACAAATTCAACGCGATGCCTGCACGCGCGCCGGGGCAATTCTGTCGAATGACCGGCATGGCAGCGCCGTGACCCAGCAGCAGGTGATGCGCTGCCCGCAGCGCTTTATACGGATCGCGCAGCCCGGGTGCATGAATGCCGACCTTGTAGCTCAGAATGCTGGGGCAGAAGGGTTCGTTGATGGTGACCCAATCCTTCACCCGGTCGCCCAGGGTTGACGCCGCCGCGGCGGTCAATTCAACAAAGGCATCCACGGTATCACGGTTCAACCAGGCGTCTGACAGCGCGGCCGGCACATCCCAATGGTATAACGTCGCCAGCGGGCGGATCCCGGTTGCCAGCAATTCATCGACCAGCCGACTGTAAAAATCCAACCCGGGCTGGTTGATTTTACCGCGCCCCGCCGGCAGGATTCGCGGCCAGGCCAGCGAGAAGCGGTAGGCTTTTATTCCCAACTGCTTCAGCAGCGCAATGTCTTCTATCCAGCGATGATAATGGTCGCAGGCTGTGTCAGCGTTACTGCCGTCGATGATTCTGCCCGGCGTGTGGGCGAACACATCCCAGATCGAGTCGCTGCGCCCATCTTCATGCACTGCACCCTCGATTTGAAAAGCAGCGGTGGCTGCGCCCCATTGAAAATTAGCTGGAAAATAAAGGGTATCCGTCATCCTGGCTCCAATAAAGCTGTTATGAAAGTCAATCTTATAATTTTGGGAAAGTGTTCTTTAACAAGGGGTATAGTTCGCGGTAAACCGCATAGCCCCGACGGTAAGCATCCACCTGTGAAGCATCTGGCGCAGTTCGGCCGGTAATCTGGACCGTCTCTTGGCAGGCAGCCCGGACGCTCGGCCAGGCTCCCGCGCCAACCCCGGCCAGCAGTGCCGCGCCAAAAGCAGCGCCCTCGGCGGTATTGACTGTAATCAGTTCGCTCTCCAGCACGGACGCCAGAATTTGTCGCCACAGTGCGCCTTTGGTGCCGCCTCCGGAGGCGCGCACCGACACAATCTGCTGCAGGCCGGCATTTTGGATCAACGTAAAACTATCCTTCAGACCGTAGGCCACGCCTTCCAACACCGCCCGCGTCAAGTGACCACGCCCATGCCGCAGGGTCAACCCGATAAAGGCGCCGCGCGCCTGCGGGTCCGGGTGCGGCGTTCGTTCGCCGCTTAAATAAGGCAAAAACTGCAGCCCCTCGCTGCCTGGCGGGACTGTCTCGGCCTCCTGCAGTAATTCATCAAAACTCGATTTGGGCGCCAGGGTATCGCGGTACCACTGCAGGCTGCCGGCTGCCGAGAGCATAACGCCCATCAGGTGCCACATGCCCGGCACGGCATGACAAAAGGCGTGCAGCCGGCCTTCCGGTTCGATGAAAGGCTCAGGCGTGGCTGCAAAAACCACGCCGCTGGTGCCGAGTGTCAACCCGATGATTCCTGGTTCAACCGCTCCCACCCCAACCGCCTGGGCGGCCTGGTCGCCGCCGCCAGCTGCCACTGGAGTTCCCGCCGCCAGCCCGGTTTCTACTCCTGCCGCCTGCGATACGCTGCCGGTAATTTCCGGGCCCTCGTAGGTAGGCGGCATCCATTCCGGCGGGATATTCAGCGCCGCCAATAATTCTGCCGACCAGTTCCGTTGGCGCAAGTCGAAAAGCACCGTTCCAGCGCCGTCAGCCTTGTCCATGGCACATTGACCGGTCAGTCGGTAGCGGATGTAATCCTTGGGTAATAAGATATGCCGCACTCGGGCATAGATTTCAGGTTCATTTTCGGCCACCCATAAAATCTTGGGTGCGGTGAATCCGGTTAGCGCCACGTTGCCGCTGATTTGGATGAATCGTTCCCGTCCAATGCGCGCGTGGATCGTGTCGCATTGGCTCTGCGTGCGTTGATCATTCCATAAAATCGCCGGGCGCAGCACCGCGCCGGTCTCGTCCAGCAGCACCAGCCCATGCATCTGACCGGTCAAGCCGATTCCCGCGATGGCGCTGGCAGGCAGGTTGCTGTGCTGCAGCACCGCCTGAATGCTGGCTGTGGTGGCCGCCCACCATTCCAGAGGATCCTGCTCGGACCATAACGGTTTTGGCGTGGAAAGGCTATGCGGCGCCGAGGCTGACGCCACGACCTGGCCAGCCGCATCGATCAGCAAGGCTTTGCTGCCGGTGGTGGAAACATCGATGCCCATGAAATAGTTCATATACACATACCCTTGGTCCACATGTATCCGCGCTAGTTTACTTCGACCGGACAGACGAATACCCGCTGTTTGACCGGCGATTTTTCTGTGCCTGTGACTGTGAATTCTCCCTCCAGCCGGATGTCATTTGACGCGCTGCCAACCATAACCAGAAACTTTCCCGGCTCGACCATCAGCCGCAGGGCTTCATCGTAATACGCCAGTTGATCGACCGGCAGGTGGAAAGTAACCTCGCGGCTTTCTCCCGGCGCCAGGTTGATGCGTGCAAAGCCCTTCAGCTCCTTCACCGGCCGCGGCAGGCTGGCATATTCGTCTCGGATGTACAACTGCACCACCTCGTCGCCGCTGACCTTGCCGTCATTTTCGACCGTGAGCGAGATATCAACCGTTCCACCGGCACTGACTTCTGCGGGTTGGATAGACAGGTTGCTGTACGGGAAGGTCGTGTAGCTCAGCCCATGACCAAACCAGAATAACGGGGTCACCGGTTCATTGGTATAGTCGCCGAAAATTTCCGAGCGCATACCCGAAGGTTTGTGATTGTAAAAAACAGGCACCTGACCAACCGATCGCGGCAGTGAAAGCGGCAGCTTGCCGCTCGGGTTGACCGCGCCGAACAAAATATCCGCGGCGGCCTGGCCGCCTTCTTCACCTGGCACCCAGGCTTGCAGCACAGCTGCGCAGGGTTCCACCAGCGCAGAAAGATCCACCGGCCTCCCGCTGACCAACACAAGCGCCACGGGTGTTCCGGTTTCCAATACCTTCAGTGCCAACTTTTGCTGCACACCGGGCAGGTGCAGATCGGTCGTGTCACGGAACTCGCCGGTGGTGCACTCTGGTGCCAGACCGGACACGTTGCCAAGCACCAGGATGACTGAATCCGCCTGCCGGGCAGCCTGAACCGCCGCATCGAATTCGCTCTCGTCAGCGGAATTTATTTCGCAGCCTTTGACGAATTGAACGATTGTTTCCGGCGATACTGCCTTGCGGATGCCATCCAACAGCGTTGGCATGGCAACACCTGGGTCCTGCACTTTCTCCCGGTTCATTCCGGCAAAAGCCGAGCCAGGCGGCGGGTCAAACGCCAGCAATTCGGCTGTAGCGGTATAGGAGTAATCGCCCAGCAGGCAGCGGCGCGAATCGGCATTCGGTCCGATCACCGCCAGCCGGCGAATATCAGGGCTCAGCGGCAGCAGCCCGTCATTTTTGAGGAGAACCATGCTCTTGCAGGCCATCTGGTAAGCCAGGGAGCGGTTTTCCGCGGTTTCAAAGGCCGCCAGCACCTCGCCTTCGTCGACGTACGGATTTTCGAACAGGCCCAGTTCGAATTTCTTCTGCAGGTGGCGGCTGACCGATTGGTCGAGCAGTTCCATTGAGATTTCGCCAGCATTGAGCGCTGCCAGTAGTTCGTCACCGTAACACACAACGTCTGGCAGTTCGACATCAATCCCGGCGGTCAGGGCTTTGACAGCTGCTGCCCGTTTGCTCGCGGCAGCCTTGTGATAGCCGTGAATCATGATGATCGCGTTATAGTCCGAGACCACCAACCCGTCAAAGCCCAGTGTCTCGCGCAGCAGGGTGGTCAAAATCGCTTTGGAGGCCGCCACGACCTCACCGTCCAACTCGGGATAAGCGTTCATCATCGAAGCCAGGCCGGCTTCGTGAATGGCAGCCTGGAAGGGCATCAGGTATATATCCCACAGGTCGCGCGGACCAAGATGCACGGGTCCGCAGTTCAACCCGCCCTGCGAGAAGGAATGCGCCACAAAATGCTTGCCGGTGGCCATCACGCCTGTTGTTAAATCATCCCCTTGCAAGCCTTTGACATAAGCAACCCCAAACTGGCTGACCAGCGTGGAATCTTCACCAAAGGTTTCTTCGATCCGTCCCCAGCGCGGGTCGCGGCCGACATCCAGCACGGGCGCCAGGCCCTGCTGCGCACCGATGGCACGCAGTTGTCGGGCGATAGCCTTCGACATCTGAGCGGCTAACTCCGGTTGCCAGGTGCTGGCCAGTCCGATGGGCTGCGGGAACACCGAAGCGCCCAGGGTCATCGCCCCGGCGCAGCACTCCTCGTGGACGATGGCCGGGATACCCAGGCGGGTTTGCTCCTTGAGGAAGCGCTGCAGTGTGTTGGCAGAGCGGGCAGCTTCCACCGGCGTTAGATAACTGGCGCCGGCGTTGCGGGTGATTTGGCCAATGCCCAGGGCCAGTCTAGCCTTGATTTTTTCCGTGTCGAGCGTGCCGCCCGTTTGCAATTCATAAGCCCAATATGCCTGCAGCTGGGCCAACTTCTCTTCCAGCGTCATCTGCGCCAATAGCTCGCGCACCTGCTTTTTGATCTGGCGCAGCCGCGGCAGATTGTTTTGTCCAGCCATCTCAGCCTCCTGAAAGCCGTTCGATTAGCGGGTGCCGAGCAGCAAATCGATGGTGAGTTGGTCCAGTTTTTCGTATTTCAAACCGCGGCTGGCAATTCCGGCACGGTCAAACGGCTGCGCCTTGAGTGCCTTGCCTTTTTCGGTTGAATATTTTCCAGTAAGCAGTGCCATAGCCGGGTCTTCGGCTTGAATCTCCGCCAGCAGTGCCTGAATCTCCGGGTCTGCGTTAAAACGTTCGCCTTTTTCCTTCAAAATCAGGTAGGTGCGCATACAGCCGCGGGCAAAATCCTTCACGCCTTCATAATCTTCCGTTCGGTAGGCATGCGCGTCGAAGTGGCGCGAACCCGGGTAGCCAACATCTTCCAGGAACTTGACCAGATAAAAGGCAGCCTTAATGTCCCGCGAGCCAAAACGCAAGTCCTGGTCGTAGCGCCCGGGATACTGGTCGTTCAAATCGATATGCCACAATTTACCGGCGTCCCAGGCCTGGGCTACGCCGTGCATGAAGTTGATGCCAGCCATGTGCTCGTGCGCCACTTCCGGGTTGACGCCCACCATGTCCGGATGGTCCAGTGTTTCGATAAACGCCAGCATGTGACCGGTGGTCGGCAGGTAGATGTCACCGCGCGGTTCGTTGGGCTTGGCCTCCAGCGCAAACCGGAGATCGTATTTATTGTCGATTACGTATTCCGACAGATAGTTAAGTGCCTCGCGGTAGCGCCGAATACTGTCCACCGCGCCTTTGCTCGAATCGGTTTCGGTGCCTTCGCGTCCGCCCCAGAAGACATAGATTCTGGCGCCAAATTCAACCCCCAGGTCGATCGCTTGCATGGCCTTCTGAATGGCGAAGGCGCGCACTTTGGGATCGTTGGAAGTAAATGCCCCGTCCTTGAAAATCGGGTCGAAGGCCAGGTTGGTGGTTGCCATGGGCACAACCAGCCCGGTATCGTCCAGCGCTTTGCGAAAATCGCGTTTGATTGCTGCGGTTTGCGCCGGAGTGGCGTCGATGGGGATAAAGTCGTTGTCGTGGTAATTGACGCCGTACGCACCAACTTCGCCCAGCAGGTAAACCAGTTCTGCGGGCGTCTTGGGGTCTCGCACCGGTCCGCCGAACGGGTCGCGTCCAGCCGATCCTACCGTCCACAGGCCAAAGGTGAATTTATGCTCGGGTTTGGGATTATAGTCAGACATGTCAGTCTCCTTTTTCTCTTATTTACCTGCCCAGAAATCACGTGCAATTACCTGAAGCGCATTCCGCTGACTGTTGGTCAACGGCGTAGATTCGCTGTTTTCTTTAGCGGTGTCATCGTTTTCAACGATAATGATGTGGGCTCCCTGGCCGAGCAAGGTTGTATGCCAGGCGTTCCTTTTAACATTGTAAATCTTGCCTGGCTGCATCACCACTGCCTGCAGTTCGCCGGCCTCAGCCGCGGTGCCGCCTACAATTAATACCGCTCGCCCTTCGGTGAGGATGAATACCTCGTCGGTCTGGCAGTGGCGTTCAATGGTGAAAATCTTGTCGGGGTGAGACCCGTCGTGGTAGCGCAGTACCGCCACCCGCCAGGATTCAAAGCTGACCACCGACTGGTAGCCCTCCCCTGAAAAATTCCTGATCTCGATCGCTTGTGTATCCAAGAGCACTCCTCAGTAAAGTAAGATTTCAATCCATGACTTCTGGACAATTCATTCTACTTAATCCAAAACAACCTTTACGAGAACACAATTGATTCCAGAAGCCGGCAGCGGCACAAGATTCCCCACCACCGGCTGCCCGTCCACCTCCAGGTTTGCAAGATTGCCTGCGCCGCGGCGTTCCACCTGGATAACGTATTTCACGCCGCGGAATAATCGCTCAGCCGTAAAACCAGGCCATTCGGCGGGGATCACCGGATCAATGATTAACCCGTCATAGCTTGGGCGGATGCCTAGAATCCATTGGGTGATCGCCACATAGTTCCAGGCAGCGGCACCGGTCAGCCACGAGTTTTTAGCTTCACCCGGTTTGACGGCTTCCTTGCCCGCGATCATTTGGGCATACACATACGGTTCGCAGCGGTGCAAATCGCTGATTTCTTCACGAAACGAGGGATTGATGCGCAGATAGGTATCAAACGCCAGATCGCCGCGCCGCAGCCGCGCTTCAGCGATCATGATCCACGGATTGGTGTGGCAGAACACGCTGCCATTTTCTTTGTATCCCGGCGGATAGGATGAAATTTCACCCAGGTTCAGATAATACTGCTTGTAGGCCGGCTCCAGCAGCACCACCCCATGCGGCGAGCCTAACCGAACGTGAACCGCATCCAGTGCCTGAACGGCCTTGCCATTATGCAGCCCCACACCGGCCATCACGCACATACCCTGCGGCTCGATGAAGATCTGCCCTTCCTGGCATTCACGCGAGCCGACCGGTGCGCCAGCATCGTCGTAAGCCCGGCGGAACCATTCGCCATCCCAGCCGGAGTTTTCAATGGCAGCTTCCATGGCTTGCCGTTGATCGGCGTATTTTTGCGCTGCTTCTGGTGTGCTATATTTCCTGGCGATTTCTTGCATTTCACGGCAAGCCAGCACAAGCAAGCCAGCGATGAACACACTCTCGGCAGTTTTGCCATCTTTGTTGGTGGTCGTCTGGAAGGATTGCCCCGGGGTATCCGAGAAGCAATTTAAGTTCAGGCAGTCATTCCAGTCAGCACGCCCGATCAAAGGCAGGCTGTGCGGTCCCAGCCGGTCGATGGTGTATTGCATCGAGCGCTGCAGGTGAACGTAAAGCGGTGCTTCGCTGCCCGCGGTGTTGTCGAACTGCACTGGCACTGCCAGAATGCTCCAGTCGCCAGTTTCTTTGAGGTAAGCCGCCGCTGCCAGCACCAGCCACAGTGGATCATCGTTGAAATTGCCGCCGATGTCATTGTTGCCAAGGCGTGTCATCGGTTGGTATTGATGATATGCCCCACCATTTTCCAACTGGGTGGCTGCCAGGTCCAGGATGCGTTCGCGTGCGCGTTCTGGAATCAGGTGCATAAAGCCCAACAGGTCCTGATTCGAGTCGCGGAATCCCATGCCGCGCCCGACCCCCGATTCAAAATAGGAGGCTGAACGCGAAAAATTGAACGTGACCATCATCTGGTAGGCGTTCCAAATATTCACCATGCGCTGGGCGTGCTCGTTGGGCAGGTTGGTCTGTAATTTGCCCAATAAACCCTGCCAGTAGCTGCGCAAATCAGCCAAGGCAGTCTCGACCACCTTTGGCTGTAAATACCGTTCGATCACCGGCAGCACGCTGCGCTTGTTGAGGGTCTGCGACCCTCGCGGGTCGAATTTCTCCGATGCCGGATTCTCGTGATATCCCAGCAAATAAATGACCGTGCGGGTCTCGCCCGGCTGCAGTTCGAGGCGGATGTGCTGGGCGCCAATCGGCTGCCAACCCGCCGCCAGCGATTGGGTGGTCTCGCCCTGCTGGACCGCCAGCGGCGCATCCCAGCCGCGGTAAGGTCCCAGAAATGCCTCGCGCTGGGTGTCGTAACCCGCCAGGGGCTCGGAACAGGCCATGTAGGCAAAGTGGTTGCGCCGTTCGCGATATTCGCTCTTGTGGTAGATCACCCCGTCGGACATCTCAACCTCGCCGATGGAGTAGTTGCGCTGAAAATTGTTGGCATCATCAGCCGCGTCCCACAGGCAGAACTCCACGGCTGAAAAAACCGACAAATTCACGGCTTCCTGGCGCCGGTTGGTCACTTTTAACTGCCAGATCTCCAGATTTTCGCCAAGCGGCACAAAATAGGTGGTTTCACTGGCAAGTCCGGCACGTTCCGAGGTGATCACGGTATATCCCAGTCCATGCCGGCACTGGTAGGAATCAAGGGGGGTGCGGGTGGGCTGCCAACTCGGCGACCAGTAGTCTGGCTGTGCCGCGCTGTCATCGCGAAGGTAAATGTAGCGTCCGCCTTCATCTAATGGAGCATTGTTGTAGCGGTAACGCGTGATGCGCCGCAGGCGGGCGTCTCTGTAAAAGGAATACCCGCCGGCGGTATTGGAAATGATGCCAAAATAGGCTTCCGACCCCAGATAATTGATCCACGGCAGAGGCGTGTCCGGCCGGTTGATTACGTATTCGAGTTGAGTATCGTCAAAATGTCCGTACCGCACAAGAGTACCTCTGCCCAACCAAAGATTTAAAGGCTCCAACAACCCATTTCCGAAAAAATGAGCAGATTTTCCTGGTTCAACGCGTCCACACGGGCCGATCTTTTGCGTCCCGGTAGGGCTTTATTCTTTCACCGCTCCCATGGAAATACCATTGACGATATAGCGCGAGAACAAGAAGTAAATGATGATGATGGGAATTACGGATGCCGCCAGACCAAGGTAAATGGCACCATACTCGTGGCGATAGACGTCACCGCGCAAGGTTTGCACCAGCATAGGCATGGTGTACTTCTCCCGCGACGAGATCAGAATGAAGGCATTGAAGAAGTTGTTCCACGCGCCCACAAAAGCAAAAATGCCCATGGTAAATGCGCCCGGAACAGCGATGGGGAACATAATCCTGTGGAAAATCCCCAACTCGCTGGCACCGTCGATGCGTCCGGCATCGATTAGCTCGGTCAGGACGATGGATTCCAGATACTGCTTTCCAAAGAAAACCGCACCTGCTGAGGCGATGGTAGGCAAGATCAACGAGGCATATGAATCATCCAGCCCGATCTTGACCATGTATTGGTAAAAGCCGATGATGGACAACTGGGTTGGGATCATCACCAGCACCAGAATAAAGTTGTATAGGGCTTGTTTACCCTTGTAGTTGTATACCACCAGCGAATAAGCCGTCAACAGCGAAAAATAGACGGTTACGATGGTGGTGAGCCCGGAAATAATGAAGCTATTCATAAAACCGCGCGGCAGGTCGAGCCCTCTGCTCAGCAGAATGTTGTAATTGGAAATCAAATATTTACTCGGCAGCAGGCTGATTCCCTGTTGAATTTCAACAGTCGAGCGCGTGGCATTGACCATCAGCAGCCATACCGGGATGATGGTGATCAATAGGATGATCGCCAGCACCAGGTAGATAAAAAAGCGATAGAGATTGAGTTTGAACCGGTAGTTGGTCTTTTTTTCGGAAATCAGGCTGGCTGAAACTTGAGTCTCGGCGCTCATGACCGCACCTCCTTGACTTTCTTATCGCTTTTCTCGCGCAGCAAATAGAAAATCAACAACGCGACGAAGCTCGTCATGATGAACACCACTACGCCAACTGCACTGGCGGCTCCAATATGCCCCTGGCTGCTGCGGAAGCGCATGTACATCATAATATTGCTAGTCAAAATGGAATTTGCCGGACTGCCGCGGCCATCCGTCAGCAGGAACGGTATGTCGAACATCTGCATACCGCCTACCAGTGAGGTGACCAGGATGAAGATCATCACCGGCTTGATCAGCGGAAGGGTAACGTAGCGGAACATCTGCCAGATACTTGCGCCGTCGATGATGGCTGCCTCGTACACTGAAACCGAGATCGAAGTCATGCCGGCCATGATGAGAATGGTCGTTTGGCCAAACCACATCCACCATTGGATGAAAACCACCAATCCGCGCATGACGTCTGGCGAGCGGATAAAGTCGACCGCTTCCGGCAGCAGGTCGGCGCGTACCATGAACTGATTAACCGGTCCATAATATGAAAACAGACTGAAGTACAGCGCGGCGATAGCTGAGGGCATGAGCAGATTGGGCATGTAAAACAGCATGCGCCATATGCCCCCGCCTTTGATCCGCAAGCGCGTGTTGGTGAACCACACCGAGAGCAGCAGGGCAATCCCCAGCTGCGGGATGAAGTTCATCAACCATAATGACCATGTATTTGTGATGGCAGTAAAGAAGGTTTTATCGGCAAACAGGCGTTCAAAATTTTGCAGCCCGACAAAAGCACCGTCCGCTTTCATCATGGTTGTGTTGGTGAAGCTCAATGCGATTGTGTTGTAAAGCGGGTAGAGTCCAAATACTAGGAAACCAATGACGAAAGGGGCGATGAACAGGTATCCATAATAATTTTTACGGTAATTGGATCGCATCATCTCTTTTTCTCCCTTCAAAATGAGTCAGTGTATTTTTATCTACACTGACTCATTTTTACAAGCGTTTTAGGCGACTAAGGGATGATCAATTCAGGGAATTCATTGCGGACAGCGTCTTTCCACAGCGTCCACATTTCATCCAGGGTGACAGTGCCCTCGAGGTAGGAATTTAGCGGATCGTTCAGCGCGCGCTGAATTGCATCGTCAGAACCCTGCATTAAGCGGGCATTGACTGTTGGAGCCGCGGCTGCGAAACCGCCGTAGGAGTTCTGGCCGCCAAGGAATTTGCTCAGTTCTGAATCATCGAAGCTAGCGGTGATCTTTTCCACGACGACCTGGCTGCCAACAAAGTCGCCAGCTGCCTGGTATTGATCATCAGGTACGTTGGGGTCGATGGCTTTGAGGTATTCGTTGGTGTACACACCGGTTGCCCAGTTGGTCAGGTTTTCTTCGTCCAGAGTGCAGAAGCGGACGAATTCTCTGGCAAGTTCCGCCTGCTTGGTGTCTTTCATGACGCCCAACCAGGTGCCGCCCCACTGATAGGGGAGCGGGCCAGTGATGACTGCCCAGTCGCCAACGGTGGTGGAGGCGCCGTCAGCCGAGGTGGCGTTCGGGGCCAGAACATAGGGCAGACCCCAGGTCGGCAGGAAGTAGGAGAAGATTTTCTTGGCATTACCTTCGGCATCTTTGAGCGAGTCATTCATGCCGGCAAACCAACCTTCTTGCCACTGGGTCGCTTTGGCTTCGTAGCCATTGTCGCGGAAGATCTTGACGGTTTCGACCATCTTGTCAACCATCGGATCAACCGTCAGGGTGTCGTCGACAACCCAGGGCTGCTCGCGGTTGGCATAGAACAGGTTCATGAAATCGCCATTGGAGGCAACCATGAAGGTGTCGCCGTTGGATTTTGTTTTGACAACTTCAGCAGCAGCGACGTATTTGTCCATGTCGCCCAGGATGGCCTGCATCTCTACCGGATCGTCCGTGCCAAAGTACTCTTTAGCCAGGCTGCGGCGATAGAACAAAGCACCCGGGGTGGCCTGATAAGCATAGGCCTTGGTGATGCCGTCAACAGTACCGACTTCGTAAACGAAGGGATACATTTTTAATTCTTCAGCCAGGGGCATCATGTCGCTGAGGTCGGCCAGGAAATCGCTTTCGACGTAGCTCTTAACGAAAGCTGCTTCGAGGGCAACGACATCGGGCACTGCATCGGTGCCGAGGGTGGCCATCAATTTGGTCTGATATTCGCCATTGGTCATGGGGATCATGGTGTAAATGACATCCACGTCGGGGTGAGTCTTTTCAAAAGCCACGCCCATGGTCAGAATTTCGTTGGTGAAGGACCAGACATTGAGCACAGTTTTTCCCTCAGCCGGGGGAGGTGTGGTGGGGAGTTCGGCAGCAGGGACGTCCGTGGGAGCATCGGCGGGGGGAACATCGGCCGGGGCTTCAGTGGGGGCAGCCTTGGCGCATGCGCCAAGCATCATAGAGGCGATCAGCAAAATCGAAAAAACGAACAATAGACGTTTCATTTCTTTCTTTTCTCCTTGGAATTTGGGTCAGGTTATTGAAGAGCGATTAGCTGTACGTGATCTTTCCTTCACCTCCTTGTTTTGGATAAAACGGATGAGAGCGCTCTCAATATTAAGCAAATTTCTACTTCCCATCCTGGTTTAAACGAATCATCTTCGCGCCACATGAATCGCGAATGACGAGTTCGGTATCCATAATGATGCGTCTTGCGGGTTTTTGGCCGTTTTCAATCACGTCGATCAAAAGTTCAACGGCCTTGATGCCGAATTTGAGAATGGGCTGCCGGATGGTGGTCAATTGGATTTTAGTGAGCGTTGCCAGCGGCACATCGTCAAAACCGATAAATGCAATGTCTTCCGGAATGCGCAGCCCCGCCTCTTGAACTGCGCGCATCGCTCCAACAGCCATGCTGTCTGATGCGGCAAATACAGCCTGAGGCCTGGCTTCAAGCAGTTTGTCCATGGCATTGTAACCACCAATTTCGGTGAAAGATCCTTCCGAAATCAGCGCCTCGTCCATGGAAATCCCGGCAGCGCTCAATGCTTTACAGTATCCATCCAGCCGGTCGGAAGTGACGGTGCTGTCGTGATTACCGGTAATCGTGGCGATTCGGGTGTACCCCAGGTCGAGCAGGTGGCGAGTGGCATTGAAAGCAGCCTGGACGTTGTCTACATCAATATAGGTAATACCCGCCGGTACGGCTGGCCGCCCGAGCACCACGCTTGGGATGGAAGATTTGGCCAGGCGGTGTACCAAAAGATCTTCCGGCTGCCCGGTCTGAATCAGAAGCCCGTCCAGCATCCCCCGGCGGGAAATCCGCGGTGTGATCTTGGCCTCGTCCTCTTTGTTGCTTACCAGGAATAAGGAAAGGGTAAAGTCGTGGTTGTTGCACCCAAAAGCAATACCCTGGGTGAGCTGCGGAAAATAGGGGTCAGTGAAGAAGGAACTGACGCTGTGCGGCAGGACCAGCCCGATCATCCAGGAACGTTGGGTAGCCAGACTGCGGGCAGCCGCATTGGGGTGGAATCCGGTTTCATTGATCACCTTAAGGACGCGTTTCCGCACTTCAGGGCTCACGTTGGAGGCGCCGTTTACCACCCGCGAAACTGTGGAGCGATGTACTCCAACCAGCTTCGCTATGTCTTCTAGCGTCAGTTCTGGCATGAATTGTGTCTCGTCTGAGGGAAAAGAATTTGACAAAGAGCGACTTTATTGTGAGAGCGCTCTCATGGATCAATATCATCATACCCAGAATAAATCAATTTGTCAACTACCATCTTCACCCCACAATCTTCGAGGTAGGGTGCCAACGAGAGGTTTTTGGCCTCGCCGGATTCGACCAACTTGCCCAGCGCCTTATGCCGCTAACCTAGTAAATGGTTGATAAAAAAGGTGCCAGGCATTGGAACGTGACTTTTCACACAAAAACTATCCAGACATTTCAATGCAAAGCATTTCTCGTTTTGGAAAGGTCTTTTTGCCTCGGATTGATGATTGATGATTGAAGTTTATTGTTCCAAACCATATAATATATCTAATCCCTGGTTGAATAGACAATAAATTACCTCCACTTTGTCGTTATCCAATAGTGCAAGGGCGGCAATCACATAACCTGTATGGAGGAGCAAGATGAAACACTGTTTTCGATTCATAGATGAATTGAAGGGTATTTTGTTGTCTGCCAGCCGCATCCTTTTGGCAGTGGTCATAGCCTTGATCGCTGTGTTACC
>DATBWK010000131.1:0-3911 GCA_036514835.1 Bellilinea sp. | reverse complement strand
CCGTCGCCCGAAATATGGATATCGCTGGACCAGCCTTCCTGCTGCAAGGCAACCACGCCGCTGGGGCCATTGCCCCAATTGTTGTTTGCATCCTTGCTGATCACGATGGCTTCGTTGGTCTGGCGGTCGAGCAGATAAACCTGTGGAAAAGAATCCGGCAGCGGTATTTCGCCGTAATCGTATTCAGCCAGCGCGCCGAACGCCAGCCAGCGTCCGTCGTCCGAGATCGAAGGGGAATGACCTGTCTGGTATGCGCCCATCCCGCCCCAAACCGTTTCGGTCTTCCCGGTGCTGCGGTCGTGCAGCCGAATGACCGGGCGGTAAATCGGTGATGGATCGATCAATTCTGTCCAGGCCAGGTAATGGGCGTCGGCCGAAATCGTCAGGTATGGGTAAGGGTTGCCCATGGTGAACTGAATTTTGGCCGGGATACGTTCGAGCCTGGCGGTGGCGATCTCAAAAAGGAAGACGTCACCACAGGCGGGATTAGCCTCGGAACAGCGTGTATCCCCCTCTACCAAATTGCTGGCGTCAGAAACAAACGCCAGGTAGCGACCGTCAGCTGAGAAGACCGGTTCCGTACTATTTGAACCAGGAATCCATCGATTGCCAACATCGACGCTAACCGGTGTGATCTTGCCAGTCGTGCGCTCATACAGGTAAAGCTGCCACCCGTTCTCTGCCACATTCAGTGCCAGATAGCGGCCGTCCGGCGACAGGCTGGGATAGATCGCCGTGCCCAACGTTTCTTCCAATGGCAAAAAGTCGATCCGAGAATCTTTGCCGGTGCTAAGGTCACGCAGCATCACGTCGTTGTAATGTTCGGCTGCCGGCTGCGGGCTGTTGGAGCGCAGCCTGTAAAGAAGGTAGCGCCCGTCAGTGCTCAAACTGATAGCCCGCGCAGACGTCGCAGCTCTATTATTGCCGCCGATGGTTGGGATGACCTGAAAAAAGGTCCCGTTTTGGAGGTTGTAAATGAATGGATCCATTAACCCCATTTGATCCTCCGGCATCAATCCGTTAACATCGCTGTTGAAGACCAGAATATTGCCGTCAGAGGAAAAGCCCACCGAGAATGCGTTATTGGAGGTTGTGGCTGCCGCTTCGGGCGTCCGCACTAATAATGCATAGGAATCCTGGATCACCTCAGTCGGAATAACATTGGTATCGGATGTCGCGCCGGGAATTTGTATCGTTCTGGCAATTTCCCAGTTGAGGTCGAGCGACGCACGATCGATGGCTTTCAATTCCATCACAGTGAAGTAATCGGCATGTTCGAAGAACAGATATACCGCGGGATAATCCTGAGCCCAACGCATAATCAAGGCGTAGGCGCGTTTTCCGCCAACCATCAATGACGAGTAATCCTTATCCTGGAATTCCCGCTGGTTGTAGCCGCTAAATCGCCGCATTCTTTGCTCAAGGGTCATGGACGCGTACAAACGGTATGTATCCGTCCGGATGTAATTGCTCATATCCGGTTTTTCAAAGCGTAAGGCTTTGCGTAATGCAAGTGGAGCAGCGGTAGCATCCGGCGCGGAACTGATCAAACGAATATTCCAATCCGCGGGGTAATCGAACGCAAAGGAGTAATCGGTGTCACAGTAGGTGGTTAGATCGGCTGCCGGGCTGTGATTTTGTGTTACCTGATCGCAATAATCAATTGTCGAAGATTGACCATAAGCATGAAGTGTACCCAGGACTATTTTTGCTGCCTCATTGCATTGCTCCGCTTCCGATAGGCTAGCCTGCACAGCCAGGGCTGCCATTCCCGCGGTGCTGGTTACATCTCCCTTAATTGAGCTTTTCGCGAAGTAAGTTTTAATGACTCGGCCTATTTCAGCACTCTCACTCTCATGAACCTGGTAGGTGATAACTCCCAATGTTATTTCCGGCATATTTTCAGGATAGAAACCGCTGGCACCTTGCACGCTGATGCTACAGCTTTCAAGCTCCTTGTTTTGCAAATAATTAACCAGTTCCGCCCGGTAGACCAAATCCGACTTATCCAGCCAGATGGATGGATCATAGTCCATAAACAAAGGAGGATAAATGGATAATTGAAATAGACCGTCTTGAGTAACTGGAGGTAAATCATCCAGCCACAAAGCTTTTAATTTCACACAGGTTTCATACAACTCCGACCAATCCACCTGCCCATAATATTGCGCGCTGGGCGGCATAGGAGCTTCACAGCCGGTTGGCTGTGCCTCTCCGAGGATTGGATTCGCCGACATAATGCGGGCGGTATCCTGGTCGCGTTGGACAAAATAGATCTGCCCACCGTCCTGCAACCACTTGGGAGCATCTTCGTAAGCTTCGGTTTGAGTCAGGCGCCAATAGGCTCGAGCCAGTGGTTCAACCAGGTAAATGCGGCGTGCCGCGATCGCCGGGTTATTCCAGCCCATGTTATCGGCGTAATCCGGGCCGGTCTGACTGGCATCGACCGCCGCCACAGCAATTTGGGAATTCCAGGGTGACCAGGCTAAGGCACCGGTCACCAGTTGATCTGCGGGAATCACGATTTCGAGCTTATCGTCCTGAACCTGGTAAAGCGCCAGCCATTTGTTGATCTGGGCAGAGCGTCCGCCGCCGTCGGTGAAAGCCAGAAACTCTCCGTCAGGCGACCAACTCTGATAGGTTTTATTGATGACAGCTGCTTTCGAGAGTTCCTTTGCTGCTCCCGTCTGGACATCCAACACCCACAGCGGCAGACCATCCGCCTGGAGCGAGGCGCTGTTACTCCCCTGCCAGAAGGTCAGGCGTTCGCTATCCGGCGACCAGGTCCCTAAAATGATCTGGCCTGCTGCCGCCGGGTCGGGTAAATAATTGACCGCCACATTGCCATGGGCATCCACAATTTCCAGGCTGATGTTTTGCGGATGGAAAATCGCGGTGTACTGACCATTGGGAGATGCCAGCCGTTCGGTACCTGGCACGTCCTCAAGGGCAGTGGTTGCCGCCGGCGTGCTGGAAGGCAATGTTGTAGTCAAGGGTTTCTGTGTGGGGGTGAGGTCAGGCGCTCCAGCCGGTTGTACGGGCAGAAGTTTTGGCGCCAGAATGGTCAGGAATAGCAACACAACCACAACACCCCCCACCAGCACGCCGCTGCGCAGATTTTGAAGTGTCAGCGCGCTTCTGGTACGCCGCAACAGTTGGCCATTACCGTCGGCTGCCTTCTGCCGGATTTCTTGCGGGCTGAAAACGGCTGGCGAATAAATTGCAGGCAGTGTAGTGCTTAGTTCAGTCACCAGTGCGGCGTAGGAGCGGCATTGGCTGCAGGCGGCAAGGTGAGCCAAAAGCGCTTCGGACTGAGGAAGACCTGAATGAAGCATCTGTTGGACTTGCTCATGGGTAAGGGATTTCATGGTTTACCCTCCTCTAGTTGAGGGTTAATTTCCTGTTCAAAACCGGTAAGGCTGTACCGCAATTTCAGGTGAGCGTAATGCAGCCGCGAATGGACCGTTCCCTCGCTTAACTGCAGAGTCTGCGAAATTTCCGCGATGGACATGCCATAAACATAGCGCAGCAGGAGCGGCAAGCGGTGCTTCTCATCCAGCGCCGCGATGCTGCGGTGCAGGCTGCGCTGGCGTTCGTTGCGCAGCACTACCTCCTCGGTGGACGGCGCGCTGTGCCCGGTCTGCAGGGACCCCATTCCCAATAGCTGCGCCAGGCGAGTGCGTGCTTTCGAGCGCCGCAATGTATCGCGACACACATTGATCGCGATGCGTGCCAGCCAGCTTTTGAGGTGACTGCCGGTCTGGAAAGTGTCAAGGTGCGTGACCGCCCGGATGAAGGTTTCCTGGGCGGCGTCATCCGCTTCGCTGGCATCGCCCAGGATCGAAATCGACAGGCGGTAGATAAAGGGAAAATACTCGACCATCAGGCATTCGTATACCTGCGGGTCGCCG
>DATBWK010000130.1:0-2138 GCA_036514835.1 Bellilinea sp. | reverse complement strand
CCAGGCGGGTATAATTTCCAAACATTTAGCCGTATCGGCATTCCCCTCACCATTTTAGTAATTTTGGGTATTTTGGCAGGCATTTTCATCTTCTGGGGTCTATAAGGTAGCAAACTTGTTCCAATTCAAACGCATTGCACAAGACAAGCGCGCCCGGGCCGGCGTTTTTTCCACTCCGCACGGAGATTTACTGACCCCAGTCTTCGCTCCAGTCGGCACCCAGGCGACGGTCAAAGCTGTATCGCCGGATCAATTACGCGCCACTGGCGCCAGCCTTGTGCTTTCGAATACCTACCATTTGTATTTACGCCCCGGGCCTGACCTGGTGGCTGAAATGGGTGGATTGCACCGGTTTATGCAGTGGGACGGCCCGATGTTGACGGATTCGGGCGGGTTTCAAGTGTTTTCTCTCTCGGCTATGCGAAAAATTGACGAGGACGGTGTGACTTTTAAAAGCCACATCGATGGCTCGACCCACCGCTTTACACCCGAGAAAGCGGTACAAATTCAGGAAGATCTGGGTGCAGATATCATCATGGCCTTCGATGAATGCGCCCCGCCCTACGACCGCGATTACAACCAGCGGGCAGTGCAGCGCACTCACGCCTGGGCAGAACGCTGTGCCGCTGCCCAAAAACGAAGTGATCAGGCTTTGTTCGGGATTGTGCAGGGCGGCGTCTTTCCGGATTTGCGCGAGAAATCGGCAGAATATATTTCATCACTCGGGTTCCCCGGACATGCCATCGGCGGATTATCGGTCGGCGAGACCAAACTGGAAATGAACGCCATGATTGAAGTGGTAGATGCGGTCTTGCCCGAGGATAAACCACGTTACTTGATGGGCGTTGGGTCTCCTGAGGATTTGATCAACGGGATTCGGCGCGGGATCGACATATTCGACTGCGTGCTGCCGACTCGGTTGGCGCGGCATCAGGCTGCCATGACCCGCACGGGGCGCATCAACTTGATGAACGCGGTCAACGCCCACGATCCCCGCCCGATCGATGAAGCTTGTTCCTGCTACACCTGCGTTCATTTCACCCGCGCCTATTTGCGTCATTTGATTGTGGCGAAGGAAATGCTGGCAGCCTCATTGATTTCCATCCATAATATCCAAACGCTTGTTTCACTGGTCAACGACGCCAGAGCAGCCATCATCGCCGGTCAATTTGACGACTTCGCTGATACTTTCCTGGCACACTACATCCAACAGGGGCAAAACGCATGAACATCTTCCAGGCTATTCTTCTCGGCATCATTCAAGGCATCACGGAGTTTTTACCGATATCCAGCTCCGCACATCTGGTTATCACACCCTATCTATTGGGCTGGAAACTGGATGAAGCGGTCATATTTCCGTTCGATGTTTTGGTGCAGCTCGGCACTTTGCTGGCTGCCATCATTTATTTCCGACGCGACTTGTGGGAGATCTTAGCGGCGGTGTGGGCTGGATTGCGCAGCGGTAAACCGTTCGAAAGCCCGAAGGCGCGCCTGGGCTGGTTCCTGGTTTTGGCGACCCTCCCGGCGGGAATTCTTGGCATATTAATCAAAGACCAGGTGGAAGCCGCTTTCCATTCTGTGCAGGCCACCGCCCTGTTCCTGCTGGTGACGGCTGTACTGCTCTTGATCGCGGAAAGGATTGGTAAAAAGAATCGCACCCTTGACACGCTGACCTGGAAAGATGCGCTGTGGATTGGTGTTGCACAGGCGATTTCATTGTTCCCCGGCATTTCACGCTCTGGCGCTACCATTACCGGCGGCATGACCCGCCACCTGGACCGGTCTTCAGCCGCTCGTTTTTCTTTCCTGATGATGATTCCGATCATGTTGGCCGCTGGAGGGTTGAGTGTTTTGGATTTATTTGATACGCCTAATTTCCCCAGCTACCTGCCGGCAATCGCTGCCGGATTCGCCGCAGCCGCCATGGTTGGCTACCTGGCTATCCGCTGGCTGCTGGGATTTCTCACCCGCCGTCCCTTGTATGTGTTTTCAATTTATTGTGCGGCTCTGGCGGCAGTAGTGCTGCTGGTAAGCTATGTCTAAATTATTATTGTTGGCAATAATCGCCGGATTATTGACTGGCTGCGTTTCACCGCAGGCAGTCGATCCGGTTGCCACCCCGCAGGTCATAAGAGGGG
>DATBWK010000129.1:0-4256 GCA_036514835.1 Bellilinea sp. | reverse complement strand
GAAGGATGGTACAGACACCAGCAGGCCAATCAGCGCAGCGCCAACTCCGCCTGCCAGAACAACCAACGGAAAGTAAAGAGCTCCAAGGTTGTCAGGGATTATTTTGGTGGTAAACAGGGCTGAAACATAAGCTCCCACCGCCATAAAACCGGCATGCCCGACGGAAAACTCGCCCATATAGCCGTTGATTAGATTCAAACTAATAGTCAAGATGATGTTGATTCCGATATAGATAATGACCAATTGAATGTATTCATTCACCAGGCCAAATCTCGGAACTAAAACGGAAAGGATAAAACCAACCGCCAGAACGATCGGGAAGGCTTTGCGGTTGTTAGCGATGCGGTCCCAGAGCTGTTGTAAACGTCCGAGCAGCGCACGACCTTTGGATATAGGATTCGGTGTAGTGGTTGTTCGATTATCCATGGTCATACCTTCTGGGGCCGGGGTTTACCCAGGATACCGTATGGGCGGAAGATCAACAGCACCAACAGCAGGGCAAAGGCTACGAAGTCGCGATAAGTGGACGGCATAAAGGCTGCCACCATGATTTCAACCGCGCCAAGAATGAAACCGCCAATCATTGCCCCGCGGATATTACCGATCCCGCCAACCACTGCCGATATAAACGCTTTCCAGCCGATGAGGATGCCCATGTAAGGGTCGATGACTGGAAAAGCCAGCGCATACATCGTGCCGGCAGCAGCGCCAAGACCGGTACCAAGGGCAAAGGTTGCCGAAACGATCAGGTTGAGCGGCACACCCATCAAAGGAATGATCGCTTTATCCCAGGAGATGGCTCGCATGGCCATCCCGACCATGGTTTTTCGCACGATCAAATCGAGGGCAATCATCAGACCGATGGAAAGCAGGATGATAATGATCTGCAACGATGATATAGAAACCCCGCCAATGTTCCAGGTCGTGTTTTCAATCAGAGTGGGGATGTGCTGGGGATAAGGGTAGAAAACCAGTGTAAAGTTTTCCAGAAACAGGCCAATGCCCAGCGCTGTGATAACGGCTGAAACCCGCGGCGCATTGCGCAGCGGGCGGTACGCCACCCGCTCGATCAACACACCCAACAGTGCCACGACGACCATGGAAACCAGCAGGGTGGGCACAAAAGGCAGGCCGAGGTAAACAGCTGCCATAAAGGTAATAAAGGCGCCCACCATAAATAAATCGCCGTGGGCAAAGTTGATCATCGTCAGGATACCGTATACCATGGTGTATCCCAACGCAATCAACGCATAAATGCTTCCCAGCTGTAGCGCGTTCAGAGATTGCTGGAGGAAATAAGTCATAAAACCGCCTTTGGTGTCGGAAATGGGACTCTCTCGCTGTGCGGTACAGCGAGAGAGTCATATAGTCGGTAAAATCTTACGGAGCAGCGTTGGCAAACCAGACGAATTTATCGCCCGTTACCTGCAAAATCACTGCGCTCTTGACCGGGTCACCGGATCCGGATTCGAAGGCCATATTGCCCGTGACGCCTTCGTAATTAGTGATCATGGACATCCCGGTGCGGACTGATTCGCGGTCAACCTTACCAGCGGCTTGCAGGGCATCCCATAACAGCCCGAAGGAGTCATAGGTAAGCGCTGCAACGTCATCAGGCGTCACACCGTAGGTGGTTTTATAGGATTCGATGAATTTTGTTGCCACAGGGGTGGCAGCGTCAGCAGCATAATGGGTGCTGAAATAGAACCCTTCGCAGTCGGTACCGCACAGGGTGATCAGTTCAGAACTGCCCCAGGAATCGGAGCCGAGGAACGGAACATCGATACCCAGGCGATGGGCCTGCTGGATCTGCAGCGGAACTTCACTATAGTAATTGGGCAGGAAGATTACATCAGGTGCAGTATCTTTGATCTTGGTCAACTGCGCCGAGAAATCTTTATCGCCAGTGGTGTAGGTTTCAAAGGCGACTACGGTTCCGCCATTCTCTTCAAAGGTGGCTTTGAAGAATTCAGCAATGCCCTTGTTGTAATCGGAGGCTACATCGTACAGGACCGCAGCGTTTTTGGCGCCAAGGTTGTCCAGCGCAAATTTAGCCACAACACGTCCCTGGAAGGGATCGATGAACGCGGCGCGGAAGACATATTGCTTGGGATCGGTGGTGTCGCCCTTTAGTGTGGTTTTTGGGTTGGTTGACCACGGGCTGATGAGCACCACTTTCGAGCTTTCAGCAATTTCTGATGCCGGGATGGCATAGCGGCTGGCATTTGGGCCAATGATGGCGACCACATTTTGCTGAGTAATCAACTTCGAAGCTGCCGAGGCGGATTGATCTGCCTTACCGGCATTATCTTCGACGAATAGCTCAACGGTATACTTCGTGCCGCCAATATCGATACCGCCTGCGTCATTAATTTCCTTTACAGCCAATTCGGCCGCATTCTTACAGGAAGCACCGACTGCCGGAATGTCACCGGTCAACTCTGCGATAACGCCAACCTTAATGACATTAGCCTGAGCTCCACCGCCGCAGGCCGCCAGCAACATGCTGGCAATGATCAAAACGCCAAATAACAGAGTACCCTTCTTCATATTATTCTCCTCTTTTGAAAAAAACGAGTGATCTGGTTCAGCTGAACACCGAATTGGCTCTATTCTGGCTCACCTCCATGGTATTCTCAAAGTCAAATACTGTCTGCAAATGACAGTTTACAGAAAGGAATGTCCATTTGGGAATAGCAAGGCTCTGTCTCAACGAAATGCCAGGAGAGACTCTTCACCCGTGCAAAATGGAAACAGGATTCCGCAAATTGGACAGGAACATGAAATACCGTGCTTGTTTTCAAAATACAATCCTGCGAGTCACTGAGAGGAATGCGAGCAGTATTGTGAGTGACGGGAGCCATGAACATCCATAGCGGATGGCTACCTTAAAACAATGTGGTATTCGATTTATAAAGTTGTGAAAAAAGGGGAGTTGTGAAGTCGCCTGAAAAGAATGAGGCGTAAGGCTGAATTGAATTTATTCAGCGGCAACTTAAACTTACTATAGCATGTAATGCCTATATTACAAGCACAACACCATCACATTAAAACTAAATATTTATCACATTTAAAGTAGAAATCGTGACTATTGTCACAAATTAACGGCTGATAGCGGGAATGAGCACAGTATATATCGCCTGATAGGTTTGATGAGCTGCCAGGGGTTGACCACCTGATTCACCGCCAAATATGTGAATAAAATTGCCATTTGCTGCCAGACCAGGGAAGGATCCGATGGGTAGCGGGGAGGACTCAAGCGTCTCCCACTTGTCGGTGGTATCGTCATAACGTAGGACCGGTGCGGCAGCCTGTTCAGAGTCGGTCTTGCCGCCAGCCAGGTACAGGCTGCCAGCCAACGTGGTCAAGTTGAACTCGGCGCGGCTGGCAGGTAATTCGGCGCGCTTCTCCCAGGCGGGTTCTCCGTCTATCTCGCGCTGTGGAAAATACGCCCAGGTGTCTCTTAACAGTCCTTCAGCACTCACACCGCCCGCCAGAATGATCTTGGTACCCAGTGCAGCGGCAGCACAATCGGCGCGGGCGATGGTCATCGATTCACGCTCAAGCCAGGTATCTTGCGCGGCATCATATTGATACACAGCTTTTGAATAATTATTTCCATCCCACCCGCCAAACACGTACAGGTCGCCTTCCAGCGCAGCCAGGGCAAACCGGCTGAGGGCTTTTGGCATCGGAGCAGCTGATTCCCAGCGGTCTGTGCGCGGGTCGTAGATTTCAAGAACAGCGACCGGCTCCCCGTCCTGCTTCTGCCCGCCCGGCATATATATTTTTTCACCAATCAACACGGCGCCGGCTGCAGTCACCGGAGTGGGCTTGGCAGCTGACTTTCCCCAGGTATCGCCAGAGCTTTCATATACACTGATCTCGCCACTGACCACCCCGCCCCGTTGACCTCCGATCAAGAAAATGCGGCTTTCGTAGCTCACCGCAGCCATACCGGAACTGCTTTCTGGTAATTCTCTCAGCGAGTGCCACCGACTGGCAATCGTCGGATCAGTAATGCCAGTCGGATTGGAGACTGGGCGAAAAATAAAATAGGCTAAGATCGCCAGCACCGCCAGGCCAGCGGCGATTGCCGGGATGCGCCACCAGATTGAACGGGGTTGGGCTTCGGTTTCAAGCGATGCCGCCTCGTTCAGGGACGTTCCAGCAGTGTCGACCGCTGCAGCCCTGGCAGACGGAATCAGGCCGGAGTGGATTGCATATAATGTGGCCTCGGTGCGCGAACTGACTTC
>DATBWK010000128.1:0-14479 GCA_036514835.1 Bellilinea sp. | reverse complement strand
GGCAGGCAGCGGCATGCATTTTCACCAGCTGCTGCGCAAAGGGGGAAAAAACACTTTCTACGACGCCGCCGGGCCGAATTTGCTCAGCCAGAATGCTCTGTACTATATCGGCGGGCTGTTGACTCACGCCCCCGCGATTATTGGTCTGACCAATCCCAGCACCAACTCCTACCGCCGGCTCGTGCCCGGGTTCGAAGCCCCGGTCAATTGCTTTTTCTCCTCCGGCAACCGCTCGGCAGCCATACGGGTGCCAAAATACGCCACTGAACCGGAAAAAGTGCGCTTTGAGTTCCGCCCTCCAGATGCCACCTGCAACCCGTATCTGGCCGAAGCTGCTATGCTGATGGCTGGCATCGATGGGATTCAGAAAAAAATCGACCCAACCAAAGCCGGTTTTGGGCCAATCGACGATGATGTCTTCTCCTGGCCAGTTGAAAAGCGCAAAACGATTAAGGGGCTGCCAACCTCGCTCGAAGATGCGCTGTGCGCTCTCCGTGACGACCAGGATTTTCTGCTGGCTGGCGGCGTTTTCAGCGCCGATATGCTGCACGATTGGATCAAAGCCAAGCGCACCGAAGATCTGGCCGTACGTGCCCGCCCCCACCCCTACGAAGTCGAGCTGTATTACGACCTGTAAATAATCGCCTCGCTTTATGTCGTTCGGGCTTCCCTGCAAATTGGGCACGGACACAGTGCCCGTAAAAAATGCCAGTTATAGATTCCCGTGTGGTGCCCGTCTTCCCACTCAAACATCACTGCGTAGCTGCCGACGCCTTCCAGCCCCTTCATACGCGTTTCCGGGATGTCCGGAAATTCTTTGATCTCGAACACTTCCGGATCTGGTTCGGAGCGCATATTCTCGTGTCCGCCGCGGCAGCTGGCGCATGGGCAGGCATGCCGCAGCAGTCCAAATGGGTAGCAGCTCACGTGTTCGTCTGCCCAGGTGATGGTCAATTCATGGTTCGTTCGATTCGCCGAGACGCTGACGGGATTTTCGGATTTTAACATTTCCACCTCTGTACTTACGGTGACAATTCGATCACAGTTAAGAAATTTGATGCAGCCCAACCGCTGCGGGATTCGTCGTAAGGTGCAGTCAGGTACCACCAGATATATCCGTCCTGTTCCTTCGGACCATCCATTACCTTGAATACCTCAGCTTCGTAGCCCATGAACATCACTTCGCTGCCAGTTCCAGGTTGCTGCCGCAGACGCAAGCCGTCACCGCCAGTCCCGGAGATCTGCACGTAAATACCGGCGCCGATCCCGCCGATCACCACGCTGGGTGTTCCCGTACCAGAGGTAGGAGTTGTCAGCAGCGTAGCAACGGGCTGCGGTGTAGAGGTTGGTGCCGAAATGACCGTCATAATGGCAGTGGCATTCCCAACGGCTGCCGGAGTGGCTTCCGGCTTCAAGAAAAAGGCTGCTCCAGCCAGAATGGCAAAAAGCCCCAGACCAATTACAAGTGCAGCTGGTATAACCCACAAAGAGAAGACCTGGCGAATTCTTGGCATGACCTAACCGCCGTTTGGCAAAAGGAAGAATGAAATTCCTAGGATGATGTAGACCGCCAGCAAGGCTGCACCCTCCAGCCAGTTGGACTCGCCGTCAATGGACACCAGTGCTGTAATCAAAATAGCGGCAGCCAAAGCGATCAACTCGAAAACGTTGAATACCAATGTCAAGGGGTTGCCCATTGCCAGGCTGATGAACACCAACAGGGGCGCCACAAACAGTGCGATTTGCAAGCTGGATGAAACTGCGATCTCGACGCTCAATTCCATCTGGTTGCGGTAAGCGACGGTAACTGCCACCAGATGCTCTGCCACATTTCCGACAATGGGGATCAGAATTATGCCAAGGAAAAATTCGGAAATACCAAACTGAACCACCACCTCTTCAACCGCGCCAACCAGCAATTCACTGGCGATGACCACGCCCAATGTCGCGACAGCTAAAACGATAATCGCTTTGGTTTTGGACCAGTGCGGGGCATTGTGCCCCATCTGCTCAGCGGGAGGTGCAATCGGCGAGCGGGCAAATTTCAGGCTGAAAATGAGACCCAGCACATACAGCACGATCATTACGATCGCCACGCCAATGCTCAGCGCCTCCACTTCGATGCTGCCAGGGTCGCCGATGCCAGGGTAAAACAGCGAAGGGATAATCAGCGCCACCACCGAGAGCAGAAGCAGAATGGAGTGATTGGAAATTTGGCGCCGATCGAAGGTTTGCAGACCATTCTTGAGTCAGCCGGCGATCATAGCAATACCCATCACCAGCAGTAGATTGCCCAGGATGGACCCAGTGATGGAAGCTTTTACCAGTTCCAACAGCCCGGCATTGATCGCGATCAAAGTGATGATGAGCTCGGCCGCGTTTCCCAGGGTGGCATTCAGCAGCCCGCCGATCTTTGGGCCGGTATACACTGCCAGCACCTCGGTAGATTCGCCGATAAACGCAGCCAAAGGAATCACGCCCAGGGCAGAGAGACCGAACACCCAGATCATCCCCCAGTGCTGCCATTCGGCAATAATCGCCAACAAGAAAGCCAGAAGCAAAATCGTCAGAGGTTTCTTTTTGATGTATGCCAGTATATTTTGCATGGTCGACTCCGTTGGTTAATTATATCCGAATGCCCAACGAACAGCCGGTTACGCCTATGTTATAATTTCAACAACATCCTCATGGACGAATCCAAAACCGTTACCCCTATCCTCGGCAATCGCTACCAACTCATCCAAAACATTGGCAACGGCGGCATGGCTGTGGTTTATCATGCCCGCGACCTGATGTTGGAACGTCCAGTGGCGATCAAAGTTCTGCGCCAGGATTATTCCCGTGACGAAGCTTTCCGCGAACGCTTTCGTACCGAGGCAAAAGCTGCCGCCAACCTCACCCACCCCAATATTGTCACCGTCCATGATTTTGGTTTTGATTCCGACCGCCTTTACCTGGTAATGGAATATGTACCCGGTACCGACTTGAAGACAATCCTCAAAGAACGGGTGCGTCTGCCGGTCGAAGAAGCCGTCAATATCATCATCCAGGCAGCTGCTGGCATTGGCTATGCGCATCGCGCCGGCCTGATCCACTGCGATGTCAAGCCGCACAACATCCTGGTCGCACCGGATCAACGCGTCAAAGTGACTGATTTCGGCATTGCCCGCGCCATGGCATCCATTCAGCCCGACGAAAAACATGAAGTAGTCTGGGGTTCTCCGTTGTATTTCTCACCTGAGCAGGCTTCTGGTGGAGCGCCCTCGCCTGCCTCCGACGTTTATTCACTCGGTGTCGTCTTGTATGAGCTGATTACCGGGCGCTTGCCTTTTCACAGCAGCGACCCGGCTGAACTTGCCCGCCTGCATCGTGAGGCTGTTCCCGTGCCGCCGCGCCGCCTTAATCCGGATATTCCTGTGGCATTGGAGCAGATCATCATGAAGGTGATGGCGAAAGAGCCGTCCGCCCGCTACCGCACAGCCGACCAGTTGGGCCGTGTGCTCTCCGGATTCCTGCAATCACTCGAGACCTTCCGAGTGTCGCCACCAAATAACGCATCACCCGCCATGGCGCACTCTCAACCAGTCCGCATCCCCTCGGATTATCCGGCTGGACCGGCTGCCGAAGCCGTTGAAATCGAAGACGGGGGTTTTAATATTGACTGGGGTACAACCGGACTGGCGCTGGCAACTATTGTGGCGGTCGGCGGGTTGATTCCCTTTTGGTTATGGATCTGGTTCACCTTTAATCCGCCCACTCCTTGAGCCCCTGCCTTATGATACTCTCCGCATCCATCCTCTCTGCTGACTTTTCCGACCTGCGCGGACAGATTCAACAGGCTGAACAAGCTGGCGTTGACTGGATTCACATTGATGTGATGGATGGTCACTTTGTCCCGAACATCACCATGGGGCCATTCATCGTTGAAACCTGCCGCCAGATCACCCGACTGCCGTTGGACGTCCATTTGATGATCGAGAAACCCGAGCGGCATATCGCGGCGTTCATCCAGGCAGGCGCCAATAGTGTCAGTGTTCATATCGAAGGCAACCCCAATATTCACCGTACCCTGCAGGAGATTCGCTTGCTGGGAGCCCGACCCGGAATTGTGCTCAACCCGGGCACGCCGGTCAGCCAGATCAGTGCGGTTTTGCCCGATGTTGATTTTGTTTTGGTAATGTCGGTCAACCCGGGTTTTTCAGGGCAAAATTTTATTCCGCAAGTGGTCGATAAAATCCACGAGGTACGCCAGCTATTCGATAACCTCAATCCCCAGGGGTTGATCGAGGTGGACGGTGGAATTACAGCCGAGACTCTTCCTGCCGTCCAGGCTGCCGGCACAAATATTTGCGTTGCCGCGACGGCTATTTTCAAGTACCCTGGCGGTATTGCTGCCGGAGTCCGCGCATTACGAGGCGCGGAATTAAATTAAAAATGCGGCTTTCGCCGCATATTGATGGTGAACCTTTGAAATTATGCAGTTTTGACGAGAGTACGAATGCACCGGGCGCACAACAGCTTGCGCACAGGACGGGTGCCCTGGAAGACGCTCACCCGCTGCAAATTAGGGCGGAAGGTCCTTCGAGTAGCCCGCTGCGAAAAGCTGCGATTGTGTCCAAAGGTGGTGGTTTTCCCACAATTTTCACATTTTGCCATGATAAGATTTCCTTTCAAGCGATAATGCAAGTGATTAATGCCATTTTTCAACACGCGAACGGGAATTCTACCACAGTGCGTATCTTTTTTCAACCAGCAATGTTACAAATTTGAAGAGGACAGCAAACATGAATGATTCGAATCAAATGGGCAACATCTTCATATCGCATCGTGCGATAGCGTCGATCGCTCACCAGGCTGCCCTGGAATCTTATGGTGTGGTCGGTTTGGCTGCCAAAAGCCTCGTGGAGGGTTTTGCCCAGGTTTTGGTCAAAGATCCTACCCTGGGAGTCGAGGTTGATTTTACCAAGGATGGGATTACAATTGACCTTTTTATCGTAATAGAATACGGCACTCGAATTAAGAGCGTCGCTACGTCTGTAGCTGATACTGTGCGCTACCAGGTTGAAAAGACTCTCGGATTGCCAGTAAAGTCAGTGAACGTTCATGTACGCGGGTTGCGCATCAGCGACCTGGATTAAACGATTATTGGAGCTTTCAGGAGAGTTATGGGCGCAGACGTTCTTTTCCCGGCTATGAGCGACGGCCGCGATATTATTAAGAAACCCTATTTAGACGGTCAGGGATTAAAGATACTGGTTGAAGCCGGCTTGACCTGGCTGAAGGCCAATCAACAACTGGTTAATTCCCTAAATGTGTTTCCCGTCCCGGATGGGGATACCGGGACCAATATGCTGCTCACCATGCAGGCCGCGTACAACGAAATCATTCAGTCCACCGAAACGAACGTCGGCAAAGTCGCTCATTCGATTGCACACGGCGCTTTGATGGGTGCCCGCGGTAACTCAGGCGTAATCCTTTCGCAACTCTGGCGTGGTTTTGCCCGTACACTGGACAATTTGCCGACCATGAACAGCGAAACGCTGATCAACGCGCTGATAGAGAGCAAGAATACAGCCTACAAAGGCGTTGTCAGACCGGTGGAAGGCACCATTCTCACGGTAGCCAAAGATATTGCCGCTGCTGCAGAGAAATATCGCGGTTTGGAAGTCAACCTGGAAGCCTTCGAAGCCATCATTGACGAGGCTGACAAATCAGTCGAAAATACGCCGAATTTACTGCCCATCCTAAAGCAGGCTGGCGTGGTCGACTCAGGCGGAAAAGGCCTTTTCATTATCCTGGAAGGCATGCTGCGATACATCAAAGGTATGCCGCTGGAATCAACGGCGGTTGTACAACCCTTATCCCAGATGGAACTGGATGGTGCCATGGAAGAAGTCGAACCCGGACAGGATTATGAGGTTGTGGTGGATTTCCGACCAAACAACGACCTGGACCTGGACAAGTTTTATACCGACCTTTCCGAAATAGGGACTTCCATTCAAGTTGGCGAGGGAGATGGCATGTACCGCATGCACATCCATGTTCCTACCGAAAAGCGCTACGAACCCATTGAGTACACCATGGGAATAGGCACCGTGACCAAGGTCGCCATTGAAAATTTAATCGCCCAAATGGAAGACCGTAAAGAAAAAGAGCCCGAGAAAATCAGTTTTACACCCATCGACCACGGTCAAATTGCTGTGGTGGCAGTTTCGCCGGGCGTCGGTCTCTCCAGAATTTTTGCCAGCCTTGGCGTGGCAGCGGTGGTCGAAGGCGGACAGACCATGAATCCCAGCACGGAAGAAATTATCCATTCATTCGAAAACCTGCCCACCGACCGAATCATCATTCTCCCCAACAACAAAAACATCATTCTGGCTGCTCAAAATGCCGCCCAAATTACCGTTAAGAAAGTCGCGGTCATTCCGACCAAAACTGTGCCGCAAGGACTGAATGCCATGCTGCGGCACGATCCGGACGGCGACCTTGAGCAACTGGCCAAGGAGATGGAAGCTTCCATTTCGGAGGTAGAAACCGGCGAAATCACCACCGCCACCCGCTCGGTTGAAATCAACGGTGTTGAAGTCGAACAAGGGGAGGTCATCGCCTTGCTGAATGGCAGTCTGGTTGCTTCTGCCAAGGATATTCAGTCCGCCTGCTTCGAACTGCTGGAAAAAGCCGACACTGCCGACCGGGAGCGCATCACTCTGTTTTTTGGGGAGAATTATTCACGCCAGGAAGTCAACAAACTCAGCGACGAGATTCGCAAAACCTATCCGCGTCACGAAATTGAAATACATGAAGGCGGCCAGCCCCACTACCAACTCATCTTGTCCATCGAATAACTGGCATGCTGCCCATTTGTATCCTTACCGATAGTTCAGCCCAATTTCCCCAACATACCTTTCCCGGCCAGAACCTGGTCAGAGTGATTCCTCACGAAATTGAAATCGGCGGAGTGCTCTACCCGGACGGGAAGGATGTAAAAATTGGAGCTTTTCCGATTTCAGCCTTCGATCCGGCTGCACCGCGGCTGATTGCGCCGTCACAGGAAAAATTTACCGAATGGTACATCGCTCTCATGCGGGAATACAACGAAATCCTGGTCGTCCTGCAGGATGTACACTTTTCCGCAGCCTATGAAAATGCTTTGCAGGCGGCTAACGATCTCAAGGCTAATCGCTCGATCCAGGTCATCAATTCCCAAACGATCTCCGCGGGATTAGGCACCCTGGTCCAAATTGCTGCCGAAGCTCTGCAAAAAGGCGCCAGCGCAATGGATACGGAGCACCTCATTCGCCGGCAAATTCCACACATCTACACGGTCATTTGTACGCCAGGCTTATCCTACCTGCACAATGCCGGAATAATTGACCGTTCGCAGGCAGTGGTTGGCGAGATGCTTAACTTCATTCCAGTCTACACGCTGGAAGAGGAGCGCCTGACGCCGCTGGAGAAAGTTCGCACCTACCGGCAGACTGTCGAATTATTTGTCGAATTCCTGGAAGAGTTCGAAAATTTACGCCATATTGCCCTGGTTCAATCTATTCCGCCGCTGCTGCCGGATACCCGCAGCGTCCGCCAGCTTTTTCAAGAAATCTATCCCAATACCTCGTATAGCGAACACAACTTGAACGTACCAATGGCAGCTTTGCTCGGACCTCGGGCATTGGCAATGCTGGCAGTCGAAAAAATTTCGTAAGCACAAGTCCATTCCATCAATAGCGGGACAATTCCCGTCAATTACACCTGCCGGGTTCCTTGATTCATGTTTTTTTCTTGTGCAATTGTGAACAATCTCGCGGGTAATAACGAGCGATTCAAAAGTAGAATAAGGTAAAATAACATCATGCCATCACCGCTGGAAAAGCTGAAAAAATTTTTATCGTTGGAATCCGACCGCGGGTATGACAACCGCGCTGTTGTTGGTGGTTTGGATAAGATCCTGCCTGCCTGGAAGACTGAAGCCGCTGCCTCAGGAGTTCCTGCGGAAACCATTCAACTGGTCGAAGCAATGTTAAATCAGTACCCGCAGCTGGATATTCGCGGACGCGCCGAGGCCATTCAAACACTTTCAACCCAAATTGGCGCAATTAAAATCAATCCGGCAACAGAGTCAATTTCTGAGACTCCGACTGGACCAAATCCAGCCGGGTCCGTAAAACCTGCGCCTTCTACGGAACCAGCCACTTCTGATTCTGAAAAAAGCTTCCAACCTGGCCATGTTCGCGCAGCCACCCAAAACCAGGCCGGGCTTATCGGCCTGACCGCCAATTTGACGGTTTTGAACGGCATCGGCCCCAAGACTGCCCAGACGCTCGAACAACTTGGCCTGGTGACGCTGGAAGACCTGCTGTATTACTTCCCGCGCCGTTATGACGATTATTCACAACTCAAACCGATCAACCGGCTGCAATTTGGCGACGAAGTTTCGGTTCTGGCCAACGTAAAAAGCGCATTTACCCGTCCCATTAAGGGCGGAAAGTTAACCATGACCGAAGCCGTGGTTGAGGATGGCACCGGCGCATTGCGCATCACCTGGTTCAACCAGCCCTGGCTTGAAAAATCCATTCGTCCGGATACCCAGTTAGTGCTCTCCGGCAAAATCGAGATGTACCTTGGCCGGTTATGCATGAACGCTCCGGACTGGGAGCCAATCGATCAGGAACATCTGCATACAAACCGCATTGTCCCGGTTTATCCTTTGACCGCTAAAGTTACGCAAAAATCGCTGCGGCGCATGATGTACCAGACGATCACTTTTTGGGCCCCGCGCATCCCGGAATTCCTCCCCCGCCAGGTCATCGACCAGGGCAACCTGGCTACCCTGAACCAGGCTTTAATGCAAATCCATTTTCCGGATTCGCTTGAGAAACTTCATTCCTCGCAGGAACGGCTGGCTTTCGACGAAATTTTCTTGCTGCAATTAGGCGTCATTCGTCAGAAACGCGCCTGGCAATCCAATCCAGCCCAGCCCTTCGAGGTGGCGGATGAATGGCTTGAGGGACATATTAATGCCCTGCCTTACCCATTAACCGGAGCGCAGCAGCGTGCTATCCAAGATATACGTACCGATCTGGCATCCGGAAATCCCATGAACCGCCTGCTGCAGGGCGATGTCGGCTCGGGTAAAACCATCGTTGCAGCCTTGGCGATGGCTTTCGTCAACAACAGCGGCGCCCAGGCAGCTATTATGGCACCTACCAGTATCCTGGCTGAGCAGCACTATCGCAATCTCAATATATTATTGACGACTGACGGTTCGGAAGGGTCATTGAACCTTTATCAGCCCGGTGAAATTCGCTTGCTGCTTGGCGATACTCCCGAAGCCGAAAAACAGGAAATCCGCGCTGGCCTGGCGGATGGCAGCATCAAACTGGTGGTTGGCACCCATGCATTGATCGAAGGACCAGTCGAGTTCAAACGGCTGCAAATTGCTGTAGTTGACGAGCAGCACCGCTTCGGCGTGGCACAGCGTTCGGCTTTACGCGCCAAAGGGGAGAATCCGCATCTGCTGGTCATGACTGCCACACCTATCCCACGCTCGCTGGCATTAACTGTTTACGGCGACCTGGATGTGACCGTGATGGACGAAATGCCGGTTGGCCGATTGCCCATAGAGACACACGTGCTGGCTCCGCTGGAGCGCGAGCGAGCCTACACATTTATTCACGGTCAGATGGAACAGGATCACCAGGCTTTCATCATTTATCCGCTGGTCGAAAAAGGCGAAAAGGAAGATGCACTGGCGGCAGTCGAAGAACGTGATCGACTGCAGAAAGAAGTCTTCCCTCACCTCAAAGTTGGACTGCTGCACGGGCGAATGAAACCCGAAGAGAAAGACCAGGTGATGACTGCCTTCCGCAACCGGGAATACCAGATACTGGTATCGACTTCGGTGGTGGAAGTAGGCGTGGACATTCCCAACGCCACTGTGATGTTGGTAGAGGGCGCTAATCGTTTTGGTCTGGCGCAGTTGCACCAATTCCGCGGGCGGGTTGGCCGCGGTGATGACCAATCCTTCTGCTTGCTCATCCCGGAAAACGAAGATGCCGTTGAAAATGAACGGCTGCAGGTGATGGTTGAAACCAATGATGGATTCGTGCTGGCGGAACGCGACCTCGAACAACGCGGACCCGGCGACTTCCTTGGCACCCGTCAGGCTGGCTTTGCCGAACTGCGTCTGGCAAACCTGTCCAACATACGGTTGATTGAAAAAGCCCGCAACCTGGCTCACCAATTGATCGACCGGGATCCGGACTTAAATTCCACTGAGCATACCGCTCTTGTATCAACCCTTAACCGTTTCTGGGGAAACGGCAGCGGGGATATCAGCTAAAAAGGATTGCCATGGTTCGCGCCGTATTTCCTGGAACATTTGACCCCATCCATTTAGGTCACATCGATATCGCCCGCCGCGCGTCGTTGCTTTTTGATGAAATTATCATGGCAGTCTATGACCGCCCGCTCAAAAACCTGCTCTTTACGCCCGAAGAACGTTTCGGCTACGTTCAGAAAGCCTTTGAAAACGAGCCAAAATTCAAGGTTATGGGCTACAGCGGATTGACGGTGGAGTTTTGCAAACAGGTCAACGCCCAGGTGGTGGTTCGCGGTCTGCGGGTCTTTTCGGACTTCGAACACGAATTCCGCATGGCTCTGGCCAACAAGCGCCTGTATCCTGAGATTGAAATGTGCGCCCTGATCACATCGGAATCGCACACCTTCCTCTCCTCATCCACTGTGCGCGAGATTGCTTCTCTCGGTGGTGACGTTTCCAGTATGGTTCCACCATTTGTTAATTCAGCCCTTAAACAGCGTTTTTTAGAACTTGGGGATAAACAAACCGTAGTTCCGAGCATTGCATTAAGGGATTAAATCCCATATTATGGTTTAATTATGCCAGATGGTCAGGAAATTGCACTGATAACTGTTGACTTTTTCGCGGAGGATTAAATGGACATCCTACATCTCGTAGACCGGCTGGAAGAACTCTTCAATCAGAGCAAACCAATTTGGTTCACCCACAGTGTCATCGTTGATGAAGACCGTATGCTGGATCTGATCGACCAGATGCGGGTATCCATTCCCGACGAAATCAAGAAATCACAGCAAATCATAGCGCAGCGTGACCGCATCCTGGCACAGACTCAGGAAGAATCCAGTCGAACGCTGAATATTGCCCGCGAAAAAGCTGACGTGCTGGTCGACCGCGACCCCGTCATTCAGGCAGCCCAGGCTCGTGGTGAACAAATCATCCAACAGGCGCGGGCTGAAGCTGAAATTACCCGCCGCGAAGCGGACGAATATGTTCTGAATACACTGTCAACCGTTGGGGAAGAGCTGGAACGGCTGCTCAACCAGGTGCGCAATGGCGTCCGCACCTTGCAATCCGAACGCCAGCAGAACAGCCAGCAGCCGAAATAGTTGAATTCCATTCATAAAAAAACATCGGCGGTCTTAAACCGCCGATGTTTTTTTATTCAAGGTTCTTGCTGGTCGTGTTGAAGGGTTACAGGTCACCATTCAACGTCTACTACCAGGTGAGCTCAGAAATCCTACAGGTATCACGCTAGAATTGAATTGGAGGTAAATTTTCTTCCTTTTTTTCTTCAACCTTGACGTTCTCCGTGGCTGGCTCGGATGCTTTTTTCGGTTTAGCCCGTTTTGGACGTGTCTTCTTTCCGGTCGCCGGGCGCAATGCCAACTCCAAAACCTTATCCATATGGGTCACCGGCACGATTTTCAAATCCTGCCGCACTTTTTTAGGCAAATCGACCAGGTCTTTCATGTTCCGCTCGGGAATAATAATCGTTTTTAACCCCGCTCGGTGCGCCGCTAGCAGCTTTTCGCGAATACCGCCGACCGGCAGCACTTTACCTCGCAGCGTAATCTCGCCGGTCATACCGACTTCTTTTGAAACCCCCCGCTCGGTAAACGCTGAAATCAGCGCAGTGGCAATGGTAATGCCGGCGCTTGGCCCATCCTTGGGGATCGCGCCTTCCGGAATGTGCAAATGCACATCCAGGCGTTCAAACGCTTCGACATCGATGTCCAACTCACGGGCGCGAGATTTGAGATATGACAGCGCCGCTTGCGCGGATTCTTGCATCACATCGCCAATCTGACCGGTGATCTGCATGGCGCCTTTGCCGTCCAGAATCAATACCTCAACCGGCATGATATCGCCGCCATTTTCCGTCCAGGCCAATGCAGTCGCCACCCCTACCTCGTCCTCCATCTCCGCCTGAGTCTGGAAGAACTGCGGCGGACCCAGGAAGCGTTCCACCGTTTTCGGGATCAGGTGGGTTGGGTAATGCTTCTTTTCAGATTTCAAACGCGCCACCTTGCGCGACATGCGTCCGATCTCGCGCTCCAGGTTTCGAACGCCGGCTTCATAGGTATACTCGCGGATGATTTTCCGCAGCGCTTGTTCCTGAAAAGTGATTTCTTTGTCTTCCAGGCCGCTTTCTTCCAGCTGACGCGGTACCAGGAAGCGGTTGGCGATTTCCAGTTTTTCTTCTTCGATATAACCCGGAAATTCAATCACTTCCATCCGGTCGAGCAGCGCCGACGGGATGTACCCCAAATAATTAGCGGTCGTGATGAACATGACCTTCGACAGGTCGAAAGATAATTCCAGATAATGGTCAGAGAACGCATGATTTTGTTCTGGGTCTAGCACCTCCAGCAGGGCTGCGGACGGGTCGCCGCGGAAGTCTGCCCCCAATTTATCGATTTCGTCCAGCATGAAGAGCGGGTTGACCGTGCCGGCGCGCCGCATGGTTTGCAGCACCCGCCCGGGCAGCGCCCCGATATAGGTGCGCCGGTGCCCGCGAATTTCGGCTTCGTCACGCACGCCGCCAAGCGAGACACGCACAAATTTCCGTCCCAAAGCCTCGGCAATTGAGCGTCCAAGCGAGGTCTTGCCCGTCCCAGGCGCGCCGACGAAGCATAATATAGGCTGACGCGGCTTGCGCGGTTTCAGGCTGCGCACCGCGATATATTCCAGGATGCGATCCTTGGCTTTGCCTAATCCATAGTGGTATTTCTCCAACACCGCGGCGGCATGCGACACATCCAGATTGTCTTCAGATTCGACCGCCCATGGAAGTTCGAGAATCCAGTCCAGGTAAGTGCGGATGATGCCCACTTCCGGCGCCATGGCTGGCATTTGCTGCAAGCGGTCAACTTCCTTCAAGGCTGTGACGCGCACCTCATCCGGCAATTGCGCAGAAATGACCTTCTCCCGCAGCTCAAAAATCTCGCGGGTGAAAATGTCGCCTTCGCCCAATTCTGTCTGAATAGCTTTCATCTGCTCGCGCAGGTAGAATTCACGCTGACTGCGGTCCACTTCGGACTGCACCCGGTTTTGAATCTCATCCTCCAGCTGTAATACATCAAGTTCCTGTGCCAGCAGCCAGTTGACCCGTTTCAACCTTTCAGTCGGGTTGACCAGCATCAAAAGCGCCTGGCGCTCGTAGAACGGCAGCGAAATCGCGGTAGCTACCATATCTGCCAGCCAGCCGGGTTCGTGAATATTGACCGAGAACAAATGAGCTTCATCCGGCAGGCTGCGGTCGAGCTGCACGCAGCGCTCGAAAAGGTCGCGTGTGGTGCGCATCAGTGCTTCGGTCTGGCGTTCGACATCGGTGGGTTCAGTGATCACCCGCGCGCGGACCCGGTAACTTGGCTCGACCTGCAGAAATTCCAGAATTTCCACACGCCGCCGGCCTTGCACCAACGCAGAATTGTTGCCATCCGGAATATCCAGCAATCGGCCGACCGCGATTTCCATCCCGATGCTTAAGAAATCAGCGGGGGTAGGTTCTTCTTTTTCCGGATCTTTCACCACCAGCGCTATCATCGTCTCGAAGCCAAATTGCGCTTCCTGGATTGCCAGCAAGTTAGGTCCCGGTGTAATGAAAATTGGCGAAACCATCCGCGGGAAAACCACGATATCTCGCATGACCATTGCCGAACATTCGATCACGCCGTCCTTGTCTGGGATCGCATCCGGTACCTGGTACAGCTCTTCGGTGCGTTGGTGCAGCGCCGAGCTGAATTCCTCGTTGTCGTGGTCTTTTTGAATCCAATTGTCTTTCTTCATCCACTGATCCATTCTTGTGAGCTTCAACCCACCTAAAAATCTATTAAATAATTACTGCGCAATTTTCTTTTCCAACCAGTATTGCCGTGCGCCTGCCGCGATAAAAATGCTGCCGGTGATCAACACCATGCCGTCCTGTGGTACGCTGACCAATGCCTGTTCCAGGGCTGTCTCGAGCTGTGGGTAGATCTCCACCGGCATCCCGAATTTGGCTGCCACTGACCCCAACTCCGCTGAGTCGTAAGATCGCGGATGCACAGATTGTGTCACAATGATTTTCTGAACCACCGGCGTCAGTGCCGCGAACATCCCAGATACGTCTTTGTCCTCGGATGCTCCAAATATCAGCACCACCGGTTTGCCAGGCAGATA
>DATBWK010000127.1:0-5476 GCA_036514835.1 Bellilinea sp. | reverse complement strand
GTCAAAATTTTTGGTATACCAGGATCAGCCTGCCAGTGCCGGCGGCAACCAGGATGAAATCTTCAAGCGTTTTTACTGGTGGGAACCGGAATGTGTGGCTGCCATCGAGAACCGCTACGGTTTGAAAATCGTTCAAAAAAGCTTCAAACAGTTGGCCGCGGATGCCCGGGCCATCCAAGACGAGGATGCACAGCGGGTGTGGAACGAGAAACAGGCCAAGACACCGGTCGCGGGACTAACCAATCGTGCCGTCCTTAGCGCCGTCAAGCTTTACATGCAGGTGAAAGCGGATTTGGACGCCGATCCGTCCATTATCGCCGCCGGCATGAACTGCTTGAACGAGTCACGCTTCTGCGAAACCACCCCCTGTCTGGCCTGGAATTTCCTGTACGAAGATCAGCGCATCATATGGGGCTGCGAAGGCGACACCGTGTCCATGCTGACCGAGGTGCTGCTGGCTAAAACCATCGACGTGCCTTTCATGATGACCAATCTGTATCCGTTCTTGATGGGTCAGGCTGCACTAAAGCACGAACACATCCCTAACTTCCCGCCTGTGGACGGGAACCCCAACAACTACATTCTGGCAGCCCACTGCGGCTATCTCGGCGTGGTGCCGCAATCTTTCTCAACCGAATGGACCTTGCGCGGAAAAGTTTTGGCGATTGTCGATGACAACGCACATGCCATGGATGCCCGCCTGCCGGAAGGCCCAATTACTCTGGTGAAGCTCACGCCGCCTTTTGACCGGTGGAGCGTCATAGAAGGGCAGCTGCCCAAATATGCGCAATTTTCCGATTCACACTGCCTAAACGGCGCTGTGATCGAAGTACCCAATGGCCCCAAAATGGTGGATGAGGTGGTTTCGCACCACTACATCATCACAACCGGTCACAACCAGAATGCTCTGGAGATGGTTTCCAAAGTTTTTGATCTGGAAATTAAAACGATCTAGCAAAATTTCAGGTCCTATCTACCGAATCAGGTAGATCTCACCCCGTCATGGAAGTGCGAATGGGAATCCCCCGAGAACAAATCAACAAGAAATTCAAATCTCTAGCGCTGCTGGAAACCCCAGATTGGCTGCGTCAGGCGGATGAATTGCCAAACCGTCTGTACATCACCCGCGCCGAGAATGAATTATTGGATTTAATTCGCGCCGGCGGCGATGTGACCAAGGCTGACCTTGTCAACCTTACCGATTATTCGCGCACCAAAATTACCGGCTGCATCGATTCCCTGCTGCAAAGAAAATATATTGTCGAAAACGATGTGAAAGAGTATTCCGGCGGGCGCCGCTCCAAGACCTACAGCATTAACGGTGGATTGGCGCTGGTCGCCGGGGTGGACATTGGCGCCACCAGCATCGATTTTGCGGTCGCCGACCTGACCCAGAAAATCCTGATCCGTTATAGCGAACCGGCGTCTGTGCGTGAAGGTCCCCTGAAAATTTTAGGGCGGGTTTGCACCCTGCTGGAAAAAATGATCCGTGAAAGCGGCCTGCAGGTCGATAATGTCATGGGCATCGGCATTGGCATTCCAGGCCCGGTGGATTTTTCCCTTGGAACGGTGGTGTCTCCGCCCATCATGCCAGGCTGGGATAAATACCCCATTATTCAAACCATGCAGCAATGGTTCCCGCATGCCAACGTGGTGGTCGATAACGACGTGAATGTCATGGCGCTGGGCGAAATGAACGCCGGAGTCGGCAGCGGCATCAGCGACATGATTTTTGTAAAGATCGGCACCGGCATTGGCTCGGGGATAATTTGCCAGGGCAATATTTACCGCGGCGCCAGCGGCTGCGCCGGGGATATTGGGCATATCAGCGTCGATAAAAATGGACCCTTGTGCCATTGCGGCAACCGCGGCTGTCTGGAAGCCATGACCGGCGGTCCAGCGATGGCTGAGCGGGCGGTCACCGCGGCGATCGCCGGTAAGAGCCCGATCCTGATGAACCGTTACCTGGCCAACGGAGACAAATTAACCGCGGAGGATATCGGGCACGCCGCCCGCGAAGGCGACAACGTCTCCAATGAAATTATTCGCGAGAGCGGTCAAATGCTGGGTGATGTGCTGGCCAGCCTGGTCAATTTCTATAACCCCCAGATGATCGTCATTGGCGGCGGCGTGAGTAACCTTGGCAACCTGCTCCTCTCTTCCATCCGCCAGACCGTGCTGAACCGCTCGACTCCGCTGGCAACCCGCAACTTGAATATCGTATTTTCTGCCACCGGCGCCGACGCCGGCGTGATCGGGGCAGTCAGCCTGGTGATGGATTACTTATTTACTATCCTCCCTTCCAGCAGCAATGGTACCGGATATGAGGATTAGGAGTCTTTTATGAAATTTGGCATCAACACCTTTGTGTGGGTATCTCCCTGTTCCACCGCCGATATCCGAGATTTGGCGCCCAAGGTCAAGCAGATGGGATTCGAAATCCTCGAGATCGCCTGTGAGAAACCCGCGCTGCTGAACCCCGCAGAAATTAACAATATCCTGAAGGAAAATCATTTGGAAGGCATCATTTGCGGCGCGTTTGGCCCGGACCGCAATCTCGGCAGCCAAAATCCTGTTTTTGTTGAAAATGCCAAACAATACATCCGCTGGTTGATCGATGCTGCCGCCGAAATCCAGTCGCCCATCGTGTGCGGGCCCATGTACTCAGCCGTCGGCAAAGAACACCTTGAGAATGAAGCCGACCGGCAGGCTGAATGGCAGCGCTCGGTTGCGGGTGTGCGGGAGATGGCGCAGTACGCTGCCCCCAGGAACGTAAAATTGGCCCTGGAGCCGCTCAACCGCTTCGAGACAGACATGATCAACGTTGTCTCGCAGGGTCTGGAATTTATCCAACAAACTGGGATGGACAATGTCGGTTTCCACCTCGACACATTCCATATGCATCTGGAAGAGAAAAACAGCGCAGCAGCCATCCGGGCAGCCCACCCGCGCATTTTCCATTTTCACGCCTGCGAGAATGACCGCGGCGTCCCCGGAACCGGGCAGGTGCGCTGGGACGAGGTGGCGAAAGCCTTGAAAGACGTGCATTACGACGGGCCGGTCGTCATCGAATCATTCACGGCGCAGGTAAAGGAAATTGCGCGCGCTGTCTGCATCTGGCGCGAGATTGCGCCCAGTCAGGATGCCATCGCAATGGACGGCCTGAAGTATCTTAAATCCCTCTTGAACTGAAAGTACGGGATCAAATCGAGGTAACGATGATCGAAGAACAAATTGAAGGGTTGAGAGAAGAAAACACCGAGGAAGTTCCCTTGCTGGAAGTTCGCAATATTACCAAGCGGTTCCCAGGCGTCCAGGCATTGTTTGACGTCTCGCTTAAGTTTATGCCGGGTGTGGTACACGCTGTGGTTGGTGAAAACGGTGCCGGCAAATCCACCTTGATGAAAATCATGGCTGGAGCCTATGTCCCGGATTCAGGCGATATCCTGTTGGAAGGCAAAAAAGTCTCGTTTTCGCACCCCAAGCAAGCCCATGAGCAGGGTGTCAGCATCATTTATCAGGAGTTTAATCTGCTGCCAGACCGGACGGTAGCACAGAATATATTCCTGGGGCGCGAACCGTCCAAATTCGGCGTCATCGATGCCAATGCGCTGCATAAAATGGCCCTTGTTGTTCTTAAAGAAGTGGGCATGGAAGACATTATTAAACCCACTGCCATGTGTCATACCTTATCCGTTGCTGAACAACAGATTGTCGAAATTGCCAAGGCCATTTCGTTCAATTCCAAGGTGCTGATCATGGATGAGCCCACCGCGGCATTGAGTTCAACCGAGGTCCAAATCCTGGATGATTTGATCGTCAAGTTAAAAGCGCGCGGCATGGCGATCATCTTCATCTCGCATCGTCTCAATGAAGTATTTGACATTGCCGACGTCATCACAGTCTTAAAAGATGGAGTGCTGGTCGGTACGGTGGATAAAAAAGCAGCCACAACCCATAAAATTGTCCATATGATGGTCGGACGGGAACTGGATCACTATTTCCCGCCGCTGGGAAATGCAGATGATTTTGGACCGGTTGTCCTTTCCGTAAAAGGCGGCAACAATCCTTTCCTGACGGATATCAACCTTGAATTGCGCCGAGGCGAAGTTGTGGGCGTGGCAGGGCTGCAAGGTTCCGGGCGTACTGAACTGGCTGAGGCGCTGTTCGGTGTGACCCCCTTCAAGTCCGGAAGCGTAACGCTGATGGGCAAGCCTGAATTAGTGCGAGCCCCTTCCCAGGCCATTAAAAAGCAAATGGGGTTTGTGACTGAAGATCGAAAATCGGAGGGTATATGGCCAAGGCAGCCCATCCGCGACAACATGTTGATGACCGTACGCGCGATTCAATTTATGTTCGGCGTCATCATGAAGGATGGAATCCGCAAGTCGCGTTCGCTAGTGCCTTCTCTCGGGAAACAGGTCGATGTCCGCACGGATAGCTACGATCGCGAAGTTCAATTCCTCAGCGGCGGAAACCAACAAAAGGTCGTGCTGTCGAAGTGGCTAGCCTCGGATGCCAAAATTTTCATTTTTGACGAACCCACCCGCGGCATCGACGTGGAAGCCAAAGCCAGCATTCACGACATGATCCGCGACTTAACCAAAAAAGGCATCGCTGTTTTGATGATCTCCTCGGAATTACCTGAAATTATTGGCATGAGCGACCGGATTCTGGTGATGCGGGATGGCCGGATTGTTGGCGAGCTTCCGGCGAAATCGAGTGAAAATGACATTATGCTGATGGCCACTGGTCACATACCGGGTGATGGTTCCGACCACCAAGTGCCGGCAGGAGTAAATTAACATGACCACCACCACCATTACAAAGAAAAGCTTCAGAGAAGTATACCGATCTTTACATATTCCCCCGGTCTACTACTTTTTGATCGTTGTTTTCCTCACCAGTGGGATCCTCGACCAGCTGTATTCCGACGGGCAAATCCTTTCCAACCCATTAATCGGAATGAACATCCTGGTGCGTTCGGTGGCTCTGGGTATCGTAGCCATCGGTCAAACACTGGTGATCATCGGCGGGTCGATCGACCTTTCGGTCGCCTACCTCATCAGCATTACCTCGGTCATGTCATCTTATGTCATGCAAGGCAAACCTGAGAATGTTTTCAAGGCTATCGTGGTCGTGTTTGCCATTGGCGCAGTGGTGGGGCTGGTGAACGGCTTGATCGTCACAAAATTGAGGGTCAACCCATTTATCGCCACGCTTGGCACCAGCTTGATCCTCAAGGGCATCATCAACGGCACCTTTTCCAATTACACTGGCAGCGTGCCGCGCAGTTTTGAGTTTTTCGGCTACGAAAGGGTTGGCTCCATTCCGGTCTCCGTCATCATCTTGTTCCTGATCGTTATCGGCGGCTGGTTTGTCCTCTCGAAAACCAAGTTTGGGCTGGCAAAGTTAGCTCAGGCTCTTGCGCATGCGGCTGAAAATGATCAGGAACAAGATGATGACGGAGACCGGA
>DATBWK010000126.1:0-12401 GCA_036514835.1 Bellilinea sp. | reverse complement strand
GAAAATCGCGGGATCGTGGTCAACTGGGACGATAAAGCCCAGATGATGACCATCTGGTGCGGCACGCAATCGCCCATCACCCTGCGCAATGCTACTGCCACGCGCATGGGATTGTTCGAAAATCAGGTGCGGGTTATCACCCCGTTTACTGGCGGTGGATTTGGCCCTAAAATCAACACCTCCATGCCAGATGACGTGCTGCTGACCGAACTGGCGGTACGGCTCAATCGGCCGATTAAATGGTACGAAGACCGCCGCGAAAATTTCCTGGCGACGACTTCTGAACGCGATCAAGTGCATTACGCTGAAATCGCATTGACAAAAGCCGGAGAAATTTTGGGCTTCAAAGACGTTTTCTATCACAACTCCGGCGCTTACGACTCCTACATGATGACCGTTCCACTAAATACGCAGACGCACACGGTCAGCAACTACAGAATCCCCAGTTTCTACACTGAAATCATCATGGTGTTCACCAATGAAATGGTGGTCACACCTGTGCGCGGCGCAGGCCGTCCGCAAGGCGTGTTCGTGATGGAGCGCATGATCGATGCAGCTGCCCGCGAGTTGAAAATGGATGTAGCTGAAATCCGCCGCATCAACCTGATCCAACCCGATGCCTATCCGGTTTCGACTGGCATCATAGGGCAGGACTTCGTGGAAGGCGTGTTGGACAGCGGCGATTACCCAACTGCACTCAACAAAGTCATGGAAATGATCGATTACAAGAATTTCCGCGAGGTCATTCAGCCGAAAGCCCGCGCGGAAGGCAGGCACCTTGGCATCGGCATTTGCACCTTTACCGAAGGCACTGGCGTAGGCCCATACGAAGGAGCCAAGATCACCATTGGTGGCAATGGCAAAGTCAGTGTTGCCACTGGTGTTGCCAGCCAGGGACAGGCCCACTACACCACCTTCGCGCAGATCGCTGCCGAGCAGTTGGGCGTCGAAGTCAAGGATGTAAAAGTTACCACCGGTGATACAGCCGCATTTGCCTGGGGCGCCGGCACTTTTGCAAGCCGCGGAGCAACCGTCGCTGGAACTGCCATTCATCTGGCAGCCGTCAAAGTCAAAGACAAAGCCCTGGCTTTAGCCAGTAAGGCGCTGGAGACCCCGGTGTCTGAGCTGGAACTGGTAGGCGGTTTTGTGCAGGTAGCCGATATGCCGCAGAAGAAAATCTCGCTGGGCGATCTGGCCTCCAAGGCCAACCCCATGCGCGGCACCTTCCCGCCTGGTGCAGAACCTGGTCTGGAAGCAGTGGCTTACTACGGTCCTCCGTACGGCGCAACCGGAGCTGGATGCATGGCCATGATCCTGGATGTGGATGCAGAAACCATGAAACCCAAGATCGAACGATTGGTTATGGTCCACGATGTTGGCACGCCAATCAACCCGATGGTGGTCGAAGGCCAGGTTCACGGCGGTATTCAGATGGGCATTGGCAACGCCTTCTATGAGAAAATCCACTATGATGAAACCGGTCAGTTGTTGACAGCCTCTTTCATGGATTACCTCTTCCCGCAGGCCACCGATATGCCGCCCAAGATCGAAATGGGACATATCGAAAATCCTTCACCGCTCAACCCCCTTGGAATCAAGGGAGTGGGTGAGGCAGGAGCAATTCCCACGCCGGCAGTGTTCAACCAGGCGCTGGAAGATGCCTTGTACGATACGGGCGTAGAGATTATGGAATCCAATCTCTCCCCCAGCAAGGTATTTACCTATGTACAGAAGGCAAAGGGTGGTTAACACCCTTTGCCATTCTTGACCAATTTGTGAAATTGGTTACCGATTTTCAATTACTTTTTTTGGAGGAATATCTATAATGAAACTCGAAGGCGAGCACGTATTCAATGGCCCGCGTGGCGATGTCTGGGAAATGTTCTATGACCCGGCCATTTTAGCCAGCGCTGTCCCTGGAATGGACAAATTGGACGTCGTTGCTGAAAATGAGTACGAAGGCGTAATGAATGTTCGTATCGGACCCGTCTCCGGTAAATTCCAGGGCAAGCTCACCCTCACCGATGTGGTTGAACCCGAAAGCCTGACGCTCACTGTTGATGGCCGCGGCGCCCCCGGTTATGGCAAAGGTGTTGGTAAAGCAACCTTCATCCAGAACCCGGACGGCACGACAACCTTAAAATATGACGGTGATATGAACATCGGTGGTGCATTGGCCTCGGTTGGTCAGCGCATGATCGACAGCGTCGCTAAAAGCATGATTCGCTCAGCTTTTGAAACGCTGGACAAAGCTTTGGAAGCCCGCCTTGAAGCCAAGAAAACTGGCGAAGAGGTTAACTTCACTCCCCCCACAACGACCGAATTCGCTGGCAGCGTAGCCAAAGACATGGTCGGGGGTTTCACTAAAGTACCAGAATTACGGTTGATTCTCTATATCCTGCCAGTTGTCGCTATCCTTGTCATCCTGGCCTTAGTCCTGAGCAAGTAAGCTGTTCTGCAAAATTTGTCTTTCCGATTTCTTGATTTCAGGACAGCCAAAATTTTGGACGGATATAAAGAGAAAGGAGATATGTTCACCCGAGGAAATAAAGAGAAGCACCCCACCTACTTCGATCTTGGTTAACCAGGGTAATCGGCTGCTACCCAATCCCGCCGGTCTACCCGCAAGCAACGCGATCGGATCGAAGGAACCCCAAACCCCATTTCATTTTTAATTTAATTTTCAAGGGAGGAAGACTTCTATGGCAACCGCAGCTCCTAAAGCTAAGGTATTGGGCTATTTGCCGAATGACACCCCGCCATTTGGCCAAATGCTCCTGCTAGGTTTGCAACACGTTCTGACCATGTTCCCGGCGACCGTTTTGTGCGCTATCCTGATGAAATTCCCCGTCAGCACCGTTTTGACCGTCACCGGTCTCGGTACTGTCGTGGCTCTCGTCGGCGCCAAACTGGCCATGGGCAAGTACATTCCGTTATATTACGGCTCAAGCTTCAGCTACATCGCCGCTGTATCCGCTGTAATGACCGCCAAAGGCGTCACTGGGCCCGTTGCTCCCCCCGAGGTTATCTCGGTTGCGACCGCCGGCTTTATCGCCACTGGCCTTATCAATATTATCGTCGGTATCATCATCCGCGCTTCGGGTGGTAAAGAAGCCGTCGATAAAATCCTGCCCCCCATTGTTACCGGCTCTGTCGCGGTCACGATTGGTATTGGTCTGGGCGCAGTAGCTCTCCAGATGGCCACCGGCACCTTCACCTCGGTCTTCGATATCAATGCGCTGACCAACATGAAGTGGGTCGTCGCCTCCATGACCACTTTGTTAGCCGCCTTCCTCCTGTCGGTTTACCTGCAGGGAAAAGGTTTCATCGGCATGCTGCCGGTACTCCTGGCTGCCATCGTCGGCTACATTGTGTCCATCCCGCTTGGTTTGGTTGACTGGACGCTCTTCGGTAAGGAAGCCCTCCTTCGCGCTCCGCAGATCAGCTTCCCGGTTTTCAATGACCCCCTTACCCTGACCGTTCTGGTCGGCGTTGGCGTTATGGCCATTGCGACCATCCCGGAATCCACGGCTCACCTGTATCAGATCAGCCTGTATGTTGACCACTTAGCCGAAGAACAGGGCAAAGAGAAATACAACCTGTCCCGCTATATTGGCCTCAACCTGATGCTCGATGGTCTGAATGACCTGGTGAACGGCTTGTTCGGCTCCACCGCTGGCACCAACTACGGCGAAAACAACTCGCTCATGGTCATTACCCGCAACTACTCCGGCCCGTCCTTGATCACGGCTGGTGTCATCTCGATCATCCTGGGCTTCATCGGCCCACTGGCCGAGGTTGTTTCCTCCATCCCGACGGCTGTCGTTGGCGGTCTGGCGATCTACCTGTACGGCGTCATCGGCATGCAAGGTATTGCGCTGATGATTGCGGAGAAGGTAAATCTCTACGATCCCAAGCAGTTGGCCATTGGAGCTACCGTCCTGGTTGTAGGTATTGGCGGTAACATCGGCTTCAGCGGCGGCTTCCTGCCCATTCCGATCCTCGGCTCGGTATTCCCCTACGGTTTACCCGCCATCGCCTTCGGCGCTGTCCTCGGTATCCTGATGAACCTGGTCACCGTCTTCTGGAAACCCCCGCTGGAACGCGCAGCCGCGCACAAGTAGTCACTATCTCTGATCGAATGCTCTGGGAATGCCTCCGAATCTAGGAGGTAGATCAAAGCACGAAACGGCTCCCGACGTCTGCTGTTGGCGTCGGGAGCTTTTTCAAACCTGTGGCTCTCGTCCTGTGAAGAATCCAAATTTCATTTATAATTTTCGCGCAATAATTATCCCTGGTGGAGTTCATTAATGATGTTGATCACTGGCGCTGCCGGTAAGACCGGGCAAGCCATTCTCAAAGCCCTCGCCTCGTCTGACGAGGGAGTACGGGTTCTGGTTCGGCGTGAGGCTCAGGCTGTAGAATTGCGCGCACTAGGCGCCCATGAGATCGTCGCTGGCGATATGGCGGATGCTGAGGTTTTGCGTAAATCCTGTGCCGGGGTTCGGGTGGTTTATCATATCTGCCCCAATATGAGCCCGGACGAAGTCGCCATTGGTGAGCGCGCAATTAAGGCTGCACAACAAGCCGGGGTGGAGCACTTTGTTTACCATTCCGTGCTGCACCCCCAGGTTCAGGAGATGCCGCATCACTGGAATAAACTTCAGGTGGAAGCCCTTCTTTTCAAATCGGGACTGAACTACACCATACTCCAGCCCGCCTCATATATGCAAAATATTTCTGGCTATTGGCAAAAAATGCTGACAGACGGCGTTTACGCCGTACCTTATTCGACGGATGCAAAATTCAGCATGCTTGATCTGGACGACCTGGCCCAAGCTGCCGCGATCGTGATCCGTGATAGCCGGAACCATTATCAGGCCACTTATGAACTTTGCGGTGCTCAAATACTTTCCAGTGCCGATATCGCAAAATTATCTGCAGAATTTATTAAAAAGCCAGTTCAGGCAGTAGAATTGGATCGGACTGATTGGGATCGCAACGCCCGCGCCGGGGGTATGGATGATTTCAGCCGCTCCACCTTGCTCAGCATGTTCAACTACTATCATCACTACGGTTTTTCCGGGAGCGCCAACGCCCTGACTACTTTGCTTGGACGTTCTCCGACCCGCTTCGAGGAGTATCTCGCCCGCTTCTTGAAAAATACCCTCCCAAATTGAGGAAATATTCATTATGTTGAAAAATAAAAGCCAGCACTACAATTTCGGCCACGAAGCTCTTCCCACCATTTTTCATACCCAAACCGCCAATTTCTTTGAATACCTTGAACGGGATGGTCTTAAATTCTTAAAATTCTGGTGGAACCATGTTGGTGAACGGCTTGATGACTCCAAATTGAGTGCTTTCGAAGGAATGTCATTCGAGATAAGAGAAGTACCCGAAAAAAAATCCAAAATTGTGCTGGTGCGTTTTCCGCATCCGACCGATTTTGATGAGTTTCATTTCGCCGCGTTAGTTAAATTACCGGAAAAGCGCTCGCCGTTTGTGTTCGTAAAATTTCCGAGCACGCGGGTTTTAGTCTTATCGCATCAACCGTTAAGCCGAAGTGACACTGGCACACTGATTTATGAAATTACGCCGCGTGGCCGTTACTTGCTGGCACGAGACGGCACGCCGGTCGCCAAAGACGCCTTTTACAAGGCCGTCGTGGACTATATTTGGAAGAAGAAATAAGCGGAGATAAACCATGGAATTTGGTATGTGGGTCACAATTATTGCTTTTGGACTTTTTTACCTGCGGCTGGCATTACTGCGCAGTCAAAAGAAGCGTGAAATTCGCGAACAGGCTCTGGCAGTCAAACGGCAGGGCAAAGGCGCCAAGATGACGGTCGACGAAGAACATTTGCCGGGTTACAAGGTAACCAGTTGGGTCATCATTGTTGTGGCGGTAGTGTTAATGCTGGCTGGCATGATGGCCCGCCAGAGTGCCAGTTTCCCTGCCTGGGCGCAGGAATATTGGTATGTCGGGACAGCTCTGGGGGCAATACTTTTCGCTTTTGGCTTTAAATGAGTATTAGTGTATAATATTTATGAAGTAATTGATAAATATTATTGGTGTGGAAGCAAGGATTGCCATGAGCCTGGTGAAAGAAAATCTCGGCAGCATAACAGTTGAATTTACCAATCTGGCACGTCTGGTAGCCGGAGTTCCGGAAATAGAGATGCAGGTGAGCCTGGGTGAAACCTATGCTGACATTGTCCAGCGTTTGGGCAAGCTCTACCCGGACCTGGTTGGAGTATTGATCGACTGCGACGGGCGTACATTCCTCAGTTCAAATATGTTTATCATTAATAACGAAATGAGTGATCCGGTGATGGTAATGGATGAGCACCCGCGCCCCGGCGACCGTCTGACGCTGGTGGCAGTTGCGACGGGCGGCTGAATTTCCAATTTCGGCATCATTGCCTTCATAAATTAAATCAAAAATGCCTGGCTTAGCGCCGGGCATTTGATTCGTCCAGCCGCACATTTCCGGCCTACAGCCGGACCGATGCTGTACTCGATTAGCGCAGGAAGATGGACAGCGCGATCAGTAGCACGAAAAACGAGCCTGCCAGAACGCCGATCCGTTTCAAATCCTTGATGACATAGCCGTAATCTGGGTTGAACTCGCTGGAGCTGCTCGTCCGGCTTGGGGCCGCGACTGCGGACTTCAAGGAGGTCTCGACCTTAGGGGAACTGGTGGAAATGCTGCGTTTCTGTTTCTTTGCCATGGAAAACTCCTTTAGAAATAATGCCTAGCGTTCTTCTTCCAAAAATGCGGTGACGACAATGCGCTGATTATCGATCAAATACGGATAGCACGAGATCAATGTAACCACCGGTTCCTGGGTCGCAGCCATGACTTCAACCTGGGTTGGCTCGACCACCTGGGTTTGCTGGACGACGTACACAAAGGCACGCTGGTTGGTGTAAACGATCACCTCGTCGCCTTCCTGCAGCCGGTCCAGATGGCGAAAAATTTCGCCAAAGACATCATTGTGGGCTGAAAGTACCACATTGCCGTTCTGACCGGGGTCAGCAGTACCGAGGTGCTGCGCCACACCTTTTTTGAGCTGCTCCCAGCCGTCACCCTGCACCACTGGTGCGTCGATATCCAGCGCCGGGATCTGAATGCGCACGGCTTGCTGAGGGCTGGGCGTTGGCACTGGCAGGTTCGCCATGGTTTGTACCAGCGGACGCAGATGTTCCGGGATCTCAGCCTCATTAAACCGCACACCTTCCGGTGAGTTGGGCGGGGTATGACCGGATGGCAAGACTACAGCCTGGATGATGGCGGTCGGCGTCAGCGTGGGCTGCACCAGCACATTGGATACTTCTTTGTTAAGGTCCCGCAGCACAGTGACGCCATTGAACAACACATATCCCAGACCGATCACCGCTGCGATTTCAACGAACAATAAAACATGGTCCAGCCAGGACTTGCGTTTAGGGCTGCTGCCCTCCGTGGTCCCGCTTGGCCAGGCACCCATCCCGCTGCTTGCATCCTCGGGTTGGGCCACATCGACCACCCGCCCGCTGCGCCTGTACCGCTCCAAACGCACCTGACGGTCTGCCCGGCGCTTATCCACCAGTAGCCTGCGCAACTCGTCAGCACTCAAGTCGTCGATCGAGCGGCGGCGTGTCACAAAAGGCTTCTCTTTCCCTGGTTTCTGGGGTGCATGCAGCCTGGATTATACTCTACTTTGCCAGGTCTCACGTCTGTAGCAAACAGCGTTCTGTTATGAATGTCAGAAATTTGAAGGGTCAATTAGGTTATATGGCGCATAGCATCGACACTCATTTGTGGTAATATTGCCTCAAAATTAGGTCCACTTCACTGGGAGCCGCCTTAATGCGCCGTTTATTCATTATCGTTGCCTTATTAACTGGATTATTCTTCACCGGCACTGCCCGGGCGCAATCCGAGCCGGTTATCGAATCCATGGAGATCGGCTTGTGGCCTGAATATGACCGCACGGAGGTACTGGTGATTTATCGCATCATCCTTGCCCCGGATGTAACATTGCCAGCTCAAATGAGCCTACGCATTCCGCGTGGCGTTGGTGCTCCCTACAACCTGGCTATGAAAGACGTGGACGGCCTGTTGTATAACCTGGCCTACACCTCTGAGATTCAAGGCGACTGGTTGAAGGTTACCTTTACCACCCCGTCCGCAGATTTACAGCTCGAGTATTATGACCCCGGGTTGACCAAAGAGGCTGCCCAGCGCCAGTTTGAATACACCTGGAACGGCGATTTCACGGTCAAAGACCTGGTTGTGGCGGTGCAGCAGCCAGTCAATGCCACCGATATGCAAATTCTGCCGGATTTTGGCGCCGGCGCGGTTCAGGAAGATGGTCTCACCTACTACACCAAACAGGTCGGCAGTGTGGACGCCGGCACGCCCTTTACGGTCCGATTTGGCTACAGCAAGGCCGATGACGAATTGAGTTTCAGCAGCCAATCCGTTCAGCCGGTGCAGGCTGCCAGTGATGGAGCCGCCGGCCGGGTAAATGCCAGCGATATTTTGCCGTGGATTTTGGGCGGAGTCGGGTTGATCCTGGTGCTCGGCGGTTTGGTCTGGTTTGTGGTGACCCGCAACCGCAGCGTCGCCCATGCCGCAGCTGGGAAGCGCCGTCACCGTCCTGGCGGCTCGCAGCCGCAGATCATGCAGGCCAATGCTGAACCTGTTTTCTGTTCCAAATGCGGCCGGAAAGCCTCATCTGCTGATCTGTTCTGCCGGGCTTGCGGCAACCGCCTGCGCACCGAGTAGTTTTCCGATCTGTCGATTGCCTGTACGCCAGTTGTAGGCTGGCGGTCTTTACCCTGTTTCCAATCAGGTCTATAATCAAGTTGATGGCCTAAACGACCGGAGGAATTTTTGAGCGATTATTCATCGCCAGAGCCCGTTTTTGACGAACCCGAACCAAATTCAAGGGGGACAAGCGCCTTCCGCATTTTATTGGAAGTTGTGCAAACCCTGGCATTGGCTGTGGTGTTATTTCTTGATTGACTTCGTCGTTGCCCGCGTTCGTGTCGAAAATATCAGCATGCTGCCTACCCTGCAGCCGGGCGAGTTTGTACTCGTCAATAAAATGGCGTACAAAATGGGCGATTTTCATCGAGGCGACATTGTGGTGTTCCATTATTCCCCGCAAGAAGATTACATCAAGCGGGTGATCGGCGTACCCGGCGACATCATTGAAGTTGACAGCGAGCAGGTGCGGGTCAATGGGCAGGTGCTCAACGAACCCTACATTTCCGCTGCGCCATCCTACGAGGGCGTCTGGGAGGTACCTGTAGACAGCCTGTTCGTGTTGGGCGATAACCGCAACCAATCTTCCGATTCGCACCGCTGGGGTGTCATCAGTGAGCAGAGCGTGGTCGGTGAAGCATTGGTGGTATACTGGCCATTAAGCGAGGCCAAGCTACTCTCGCAACCTTTAACAGTACAAGCGAATAATTAACGGATGAAAGACCGATTTAAACCCTCTGAATTCACCATGCCATGCGCAGAGTGCCAGGCAGGCCAGATGCACAAGCACAGCGTGGCATACTACACCTGGATCGGCGACGATTTGATCACCGTGCCAGACTTTCCCGCCTGGGTGTGTGACTTCTGCGGCCGGCGCGAATACGACATGTCTGCCCTCAGCCAGCTCTCGCTGATCCTCAGCCCCAACGCCGGCAGCGCCACCAACCGGCAGCGACGCCTGCGCCCACACCCGCGGCCAAAGGTCAAGAACCCGCGCGCCAGCCAACCTGAATGATCAACAGCGTCGGAAACGGCGCGGTTTTGGTAGGTTATGAAATTCACCCAATTCGTTGACGCCTGCCGAGGGTGGTGATAAAATACCGCTCACGGGCGCGTAGCTCAATGGTAGAGCAGTGGCCTTTTAAGCCATTGGTTAAGGGTTCGAGCCCCTTCGCGCTCACAATAGAAGTTGGATAAAGGCCCCCAGAAGGGGATGATATTCGAGTCCGCGCGCTCACAACAGATGTTGGATAAGGGCACCCGGAAGGGTGTTTTATTCGCGCTCTTCGCGCTCACAACAGATGTTGGTTCAGGGCACCTCGCGGAGCATCCTTGGAGCGAAGCGAAAAGGGCGAAAAGGGTGTTTTATTCGCGCCCTTCGCGCTCACAACAGAAGTTGGATAAGGGTCCCCAGAAGGGGATGATATTCGAGCCTCCCGCTTTGCGTACCCGTAGGGTATTCGCGCTCACATGAATTCCACAATAGAGGATTTTTTGTTAATTCTCATTGCAGTGTGGTTTGAGGGTCGAAGAATAAACGATGCCCTTAGTTCTCCGATACATAACTCCGGCGATCAGCGGTGTCCGCTAATGATGAAGTCGCGAGAACCACAAATACAATTGTAGACTTTAACCTCAGTCGGGTTTGTTTTCATCCGCCCAATAACTTGAGCTGTTTCTCAGCTTCTTTCCGAAGTTCTGGGTCTGTTTCCAACTCCAGATAAAGTTTCAGGTCGGCAATGGCGTTCAGCGTTTTTCCTAGCGCATTATAAACCAGTGCCCGTCTTTCATAAGAATCCGGATATTCTGGATTGGTTTCGATGGCGGTTGTCAGGTCTTCCAGGGCGAAGGTGTATTTCTTTTGGGTATAGAAGATCACAGCCCGCATGTTCAATGCCTGGACTACATTGGGCATACTGGTGTCGATGATCTGCGTAAAATCACCCAGCGCTGCTTCATAATCATTGAGTTTATAGAAAACAATTCCACGGTTATAGTAAGCATCCGGCGAACTGTTTTCCAACTCAATTACTTTTGTGTAATCTTCGATCGCCAGACTGAGATCTTCCCCCTGGACTAGTACGTTAGCACGGTTTTGATATGCCTCGCTGTAGTCTGGTTCAAGCTGGATGGCCTGGTTATAATCTTTGAGGGCTAATTCCAACGAGTCGTTCATGTAGTGAGCCAGGCCGCGATTGTTTAAAAAAAGCGCATTGGACGGGTCCAGTTGGATTGCTTGATTGTAATTAGCGACCGCGAGTTCGTATTGTTGAGTGTTCATGTAAACGCCGCCGCGATTGAAATAAACCGCCGAATTTTGCGGATTGAGAGCCAGCGCCTTATTGAATTCGGCCAATGCCTGTTCTGGCTGGTCTAAGTTCCAATAGATTACGCCGCGTTCGTTGTACAGGGTCTCGTCTTCTACTCCCAGATCGATAGCGTACTCAAAATCAGTCAGTGCATCAGAAGTTTTATCCATGCGTGCATACAATAGTCCTCGCCTCAAGTAAATTAATCCGGCATTGTCCTTGGAAAGTTCTATAGCCCTGGAATAGTCTGGCAACGCTTTTTCCAATTCATTCAGAGCTTCGTAGAGTATTGCCCGGTTAAAATAGGCGCTGGCACTATTAGGCACCCTGGCCATGACCTGGTCAACATCTGCTATGGCTTTCTCAATATTCTCAAGCCGGGTATATGCGACGCTCCGGTTGGTGTAGGCTTCAACATCCTCCGGGTTTAGCCGGATTGTCTTTGTATAATCTTCCACTGCCTTGGCATAGTTTTCTATTAAATAGTACAGGTCTCCCCTCTGTCTGAGCAGTTCGCTGGATTCACCTTTCAACTCCATGACAGTCGAGAGATCAACTACTGCTTGTTTATTGAGTCCCAGCGCTTTGTAGGCAAGACTGCGCTTAAGATAAGCATCCACATACTCAGGTGATAGATCAATCGCTTCTGAATAAGCCGTCACTGCGGTCTTATACTCTTCTTGCGCCAAGGCTTGCTCGCCTTTGGAAAAGAGCGCTATGGCCTCGATGGGAATCGGTGTGAGCGCAGGCAAGATAGCAGTTGAGGTTGCTCTATCATCGGCCGGAGTTGGGCGAAACGATTGGAGAGAAGCAAACATAACAGAGCCGATGACTCCAAGCGATATCAGCACTGTAATGACCGTTGTAAGGTTTTTTCCTTTGGTTGTGCCCATATCCAGAGAAATGGTAACGAATGACAGGGGATAATTCATTGTAGCATAACCTTATTGGGTTGCATCATGTCACTAAAGACTGCTCCCGCGGGAATTACCAGCGACCAACAATATTATTCAATGATCCTTGGTTAACTACCTTCCGAATTCCCTTACCATTAGGTCTGAGAAACTAATCAACTTGAATATTGCAGCTGAATCCTGTACTATATGTGTGTAGAAACTTATTTTTCTGCGATATGTACATCATGCTCGAAAATTAATTTCCGAGGTGGGGTCAGTCAGCAAATTTATTGGCCTGCGAGCATGAACCAATTACGCTGCCATCCCAACAGACCCATTTACGCATTTCTTGCTTTATTCAATAAGTAGAATAAAAAATTCTGTCTCAAATATTGTATCAATTATAAATTCTCCCAAATTTGTTTCAAGATTTTTAT
>DATBWK010000125.1:0-3756 GCA_036514835.1 Bellilinea sp. | reverse complement strand
CTCCCCGTCCTGCTTCTGCCCGCCCGGCATATATATTTTTTCACCAATCAACACGGCGCCGGCTGCAGTCACCGGAGTGGGCTTGGCAGCTGACTTTCCCCATGTATCGCCAGTACTTTCATATATACTCACTTTGCCACTGACCACCCCGCCCCGTTGACCTCCGATCAAGAAAATGCGGCCTTCGTAGCTCACCGCAGCCATACCGGAACCGCTTTCCGGTAATTCTTTCAATGAATGCCAACGGCTTGTTATCGTCGTATCAGTAATTCCAGTCGGATTGGCGACTGGGCGAAAAATAAAATAGGCTAAGATCACCAGCACCGCCAAAGCTGCGACGATTGCCGGGATGCGCCACCAGATTAAACGGGGTTGGACTTCGGCTTCAACCGATGCCGCCTCGTTCAGGGACGTTCCAGCAATGTCAACCGCTGCAGCCCTGGCAGACGGGATCAGTCCGGAGTGGATTGCATATAATGTAGCCTCGGTGCGCGAACTGACTTCTATTTTGTTAAAAATATTGCGCAGATGGACTTTAACGGTGTTCGGGCTGATCACCAGACGCAAGGCGATTTCTTTATTGCTCGCACCGGTCGCAACCAGTTTGAGTATTTCGACTTCCCGTTCGCTCAGTCCGTTATCCACATCCATAATTTATTCGGAAATTCCGTAAATCAATCCTTCCCCCATAATTATCGCCTTCTGAGACTGATGGAAAATAATTACCTGACTTTTCCCGATTCATGCCCCAGAATGAGGTTCATTATATACCATGCAATTTACGCACCAGTCTGAATGGACAAAATTACCGCTCTTTAGGATGATTTTGTACTTTTTCGACCGGCTATAAAGGTTGCCAATGCATTGCAGTTTGCCAGACAACTCCCTCAAAAAGGCGAAAAAGGAAATCTGTAACTTGCCAAGCGCTTTCATTCCTTATACACTTTAATCGTAAAGTTCGGCACTCGCGAGATTTCCGCAGGCTGCCGCTTTCAGCAGGGGCTCTATCACACCTCATTATCCATTGCAGATTAGTCACAATCCTATAGGTTTTTCTTGAAGTTAAAAACAGTCCACTTCCCAGCGGCATCATTTCACATCTTTGGTGAAATTTTTCACGTTTGGGATTCCTTAGTTAAAGGGAGGTGATGCCTGTAATTCAGCTCGTTGTTAGGCATGTTCTTGAAAGTGGTTCACCCAATAACCCGTTTTCCATTCGATTTAGGAGGAGCAAATGAAGTACCTTAAGCTGATCCTGGTCACCATTCTGGTGATCGTATTCGCTGCACAGTGCGCCCCGGCGGCAACCACCCCAACCCCTGCTGCCGAATCTGAACTGCCCCTGTTCTACGGTGCGTTCGCCACCCCCATTGAAGAACCATGGGATGGTGTTATTCATGCTGCTCTGCAAAAAGCAGCCGATGATGGCAAAATTCGCTACGAATTTACCGATAATATCGGTTACGCTGGCGACATGGAACGTGTTTTACGCGAAATCGCAACCAACCAAAAACCAGCTGCCATCCTTGGCGATGCCTTCGGCAATGAAGAAGCTGTCCGCCGCGTGGCAGTCGAATTCCCCGAGATCGCCTTTGCCTTTGGTTCCGGTCTTGGACCAGCAGAACCTAACATGGCTGTCTTCGATAACTGGATCCACGAGCCTGGTTACCTGTCTGGCATGATCGCTGGCGGCGTGACCAAGACTGGTGTCATCGGTGTCGTTGGTGGATACCCTGTGCCCGAAGTCAACCGTATCGTGAACGCCTTCATTGACGGCGCCAAAGCTGTCAATCCCGAAGCCAAAGTCATCGTGACCTTCATCAACAGCTGGTTCGATCCTGCCGCTGCCAAAGAAGCAGCGTTGGCTCAGGTGGATGCGGGTGCGGATGTTCTCTTCGCCGAACGCTTCGGCGTCATCGATGCTGCCGCTGAAAAAGGCCTGTTGGCTTTCGGCAACATGAGCGACCAGAATTCGCTGGCTCCTGAAACCGTCATCACCGGACCCGTCTGGAACATGACCCCAACCGTTGAATACCTGGTTGCCCAGGTTAACGCCGGTTCCTTCACCGCCATCGACCTCAAAGACTTCTCGATGGTCGCCAAGGGCGGCGCTTCGTTGGCTGATTTCCACGGCATGGATGCCAAGATCCCGGCTGAAGTTCTGGCCAAGGTCAAGGAAACCGAGCAGCAGATCAAAGACGGTCTCTTCCGCGTCGATATCAAAGAAGAACCCCCCGTATCTGACTAAGGTTAAACTTCCACCTGCTTGTTTTTAGCAGGTGGTTTATTCAGGGTCATACCCCTAAACTGAAACACAATTTTCCTCCTCCGGAAATCCGGAGGAGGAAAATCCCTGGAGAAAAAATGTACATTGTAGAAATGCTCGGGATCACCAAGACATTTGGTGAACTGGTTGCCAACGACAATGTGGATTTCCAGCTGCGCAAAGGCGAAATTCATGCACTGCTCGGGGAAAACGGTGCCGGGAAGACGACTTTGATGCGCATTCTCTACGGACTCTACCGCCAGGATACGGGGATTATCAAGGTGGATGGGAAACCAGTTGAAATACACTCCCCCAAAGATGCCATCGCCAATGGCATTGGGATGGTTACTCAACACTTTGCTCTGGTCCCGCCAATGAGTGTCGCAGAGAATATTGTGCTTGGAAATACTGACGGATTCGTGGTTAATCGGGCTGTCATTGAAGAAAAAGTAGGCGCTGCCGCCGAACGTTTTGGCATTGAGATCAATCCCAAAACCCTGGTTCGGCACCTGGCTGTCGGTCAACGGCAGCGGGTTGAGATATTAAAGGCGTTGTATCGGAATGCCAAGGTTCTAATTCTGGATGAGCCAACTGCAGTGCTGGTACCGCAGGAAGTGGACGCACTGTTCGAAACATTAAACCGGTTGAAAGCAGATGGATTATCGGTCATTTTCATTAGCCATAAACTGCACGAAGTGACCCAAATCACCGATCGGGTGACGGTATTGCGCGACGGCAAGTTGATCGGCACCGTGGACACCAGCAGCATGAGCCAGAGTAAGTTGGCTGCCATGATGGTTGGACGGGAGACCTTTGGCGTCACTCGCACGGATGAGCAAAAACAGCCGCAAAAAGCAACTTTGCGTATTCAAAATTTATGCGCCAAAAATGACCAGGGAATGCAATCTTTAACCAACATCACCCTGGATGTGCATGAGGGTGAAATTTTAGGAATCGCCGGGGTTGGCGGCAATGGACAAATGGAACTGGCTGAAACCCTGTGCGGCGTGCGCGCCTGTGCCAACGGCAGCATTAAACTGGAGGGCAAAGAATTAATCGGCCAGACTCCTGCCGGCTTCACCCAGGCCGGAGTAGGGCGCATACCGGAGGACCGCCACGAAGGCATGGTTGGCGACCTGACAGTGACCGAAAATCTGGCGTTGGAGCACCTGAATGAGTTCACTCGGAACGGCGTACTCGACCATAAAGCCATACGCCGCCAATCTGAATTGTTGATCAAACAGTATCAAATCAAGGCTAAACCCAATGATCCTATCCGCACCTTGTCCGGCGGAAATATGCAAAAAGTGCTTTTGGCCCGGGTGCTTTCCCGCAACCCGAAAGCGGTGATCGTGCCGCAGCCGACGCGCGGGCTGGATGTTGGCGCCACGGATTATGTACGGCAGCAGCTGCTCGAGCAGAAGGAACGCGGAGCAGCCGTTTTACTGATTTCAGAAGACCTGGATGAAATTTTGGCACTTTCCGACCGT
>DATBWK010000124.1:0-9562 GCA_036514835.1 Bellilinea sp. | reverse complement strand
AACTGCTGCCAGGAAAGACAATAAACCAACCAGGCCTTGAACTGCCAGGCGGATGGTGAACCATAAGGGTTGGTTGGCGACGTCGATGTCAGCAGGGTTGACGTAAGCAGTAATGTCAACACCTTTGAAGACTGAGACGACAAATATGCCCAACCGGATCAACTTGTAGACTGAATAGCCGCCAACGATGCCTAACCCGAGGATCAAGGTGATGCGCATGCGCGGGCGGGTGAAGAACAACTCGACTGATTTCCAGCCGTTTAGGATGGAGACTATCCACTTTGGGCGGTTTTCCGATGCAGTTTGCACATGTTCCGAGCGGATGTAGCCATCCAGCGATTCGGCCAATTTGAGCAGCTGGGGATCGTCAGTCTTTTGGACGATACCTTCCAACCGCTTGATTAGAGCGGCTTTTTCGGTGGCATCCAGATCATGGTCGAGCAACTCGGTCATGCCGTGCAATACCCGGTACAGTTCTTCGCGAGGCGAGGCGTCTTTTGGGCGGCGGATATGGATAAAAACCAAGACTGTGATGATGAACAGCGTATAAACGATGGGGGCTGCCGGCGGATAGAAATAATCGTTGGATTGGGTGATAAACTTGCCGACCTCGTCGATGAACAGCCCAAAGCCAATACCGCCTGCCACGGCAGACCAGGTCAAAGCCCAGTGATTGGCGAAAATGAGTGGCAACAGGGTGGCGACGAATAAGAAGAGTCCACCCCACACCACATGGGCAATGTGCAGAACGCCTCCGCCAACCTGCGGATACCCCGTCAGTTCGAGGAAGGCGCGGGTAAGCATGACCGATCCGCCAAAAGACAACAGCGTGATCAGCATTAAGGTCTCAGCTTTTTCGCGGCGGACAGGGGTGCGAATGGGTCGCCGGGATTGTTCTTCCATATTCGCTTAAAACAGGCTGCGCAGCCCCAACATAAATCCAAGAACAATTAATGGTACACCAATGATCGCGCCGAAAACTGTCAGTGTAAGCACGACCCCGGCGATCATTAATACCAGCCCAAGGACGGCTCCAACCAGGCGGCCAGTGAGTTCAAAAACCTTTAATACCAGGCGCCAAATTGCCCAAAACGGCCAAAGCAGCAGTGGGATCCTCATTTTATCGACCATTTTAAATTCTCCATGGATATTATACGAATTTTTTCCTCAGTTGATGCATCGACGAAATGATCAACCCAATACATGTACACGTTCGGCCCGCAGAAATGGATCTTCACGCTCCGAATCGGTTTCCATCACGCCTTCGACAATCAAAGGCCGGTTTTCGGTGAACACTTCCTTGCGGGTATAGCGGAATACCGCCGGGAACAAGACTACGTCCAGCATGCCATCGAAATCCTCCAGCGTCAGGAAAGCCATCCATTCGCCGGAGGAAGTTTTGCTGCGACGGTGACTCTGGCGCACGCCTGCCACCACCACCTTCTTGCCGGTGACATCCAGCGCCTCGACGGTGCTGACGGCTTTTATTTTGCGCAGTTGGACAGCATACAAATCGAGCGGGTGGACGTCAACGCTGACGCCCAAAATCTCCTGCTGCGCCGCGGATCGTTCTGCCAGCGGCATGTCCGGCTCGTCCTGGATGGATTCAATTTCGAACAGAGACGGCTGACCGGGGCGGCGCGATCCGTTTTCCAGTTGATGAATGAGGACCGGGATGGAACCGAGACCATCCAGCGCACCGCAGCGGATCAAATTGCGAGCCTCCAGCGGGCGGGGGTCAGCGCGCAGCAGGAAGTCTTCCAAAGACAGAAAGGGACGCTGAAGAAGAATTCGCTGGATGGTTCGGCTGGTGAGATCGCGCACCTGGTTCAGACCCAGGTAGAGCACCGGTCCACGATGGGCGTACACCACCGTACTTTCCCGCCCGGAAAAATTGATGTGCGGCGGATGCGGCGGGAAGCCCAGGCGTCGGGCTTCCATCAAATAAACGCGCTGGCTGTAATAACCACCCCAGTTGGCCAAAACCGCCGAAAGGAATTCGGCCGGGTAATGCGTTTTACACCAGGCGGAGTTCCAGGCGATTTGCGCATAAGAAGCGGCGTGGGCTTTGGGAAAGCCGTAACCGGCGAAAGCTGCCATCATGTCCCAGATTTGCTCCGCCAGAGTGGGGTTAATCTGATGCAATTCGCCAGCGCCGCGGATGAACTTCTCTTTCAGGTTTTGCATCTGCTTGCCGGGATCAAAATGGCTCATGGCGCGGCGCAACAAATCGGACTCTGCCAACGTCAGACCGGCAATATCATGAGCGATGCGCAGCACCTGTTCCTGGTAGAGGATTACACCGTAGGTATCTTCCAAAACAGTGGTGAGCGAGGGATGCAGGTGATTAACCGCTTCCTCATGGTTGTGACGCCGGATAAAGGCATCCCGTAAACCGCCGCGCAAAGGTCCCGGACGGTACAAAGCCAGCGCTGCCATTATGTCGTCAGGATTGACCGCATGAATCAGCTTTAAGGTTGAGCGCATGCCGGGACTTTCGATCTGAAAACAACCAATGGTCTTGCCGGTGGATACAGTCGCACCAGTTTTCTGGTCGACCAGCGGTACCTTTTCCAGCACCTCGGTTGGCCGCTTGAAATCAGCCCTGCTCCAGGAGTGAATGGCAGCCGACACATCCGCCATTACCGTCAGCCCGCGGATACCGAGCAGGTCTATTTTGACCAAACCCAGGTAGGCTAACGATTCCAGATCGAATTGCGAAATAATCACGCCCTTGCCGCCGGAATGCATCACCGGCACCAGATCGGTCATCTGCCCTGGTGAAATGACCAGACCTCCCGGATGCACCGACAGGTGGCGCGGCACTCCTAACAGCCGGCTGGCCTGGGTAAAGACTTCCTGATGTCGCTGGTCCGGGTATTGGGAAGCCACAGAGGCGAAAACATCCGCTTCACCCTTACCGCTTCCCGGACCGCCGCGGCCGGCGAAAAAGGCGTTGGGCAGGTCGTGCGACAACTTGCGGGATTCTGCTGGGGTAAATCCCAACGCCTTTGCCACATCACCGGCGGCTGAGCGCGGGCGAAAGCGGTTGATGGTGGCTACCATGGCGACTCTTTCCTCGCCATAGGTGTCGAAGCAATGCTGAATGATCTCATCGCGACGCCGTGAATCGATATCGGTGTCGATGTCTGGTGGGGAAGTGCGGGCCGGGTTCAGAAAGCGTTCAAAATACAGCGACAAGCGCATCGGGTCCGGACTGGTGATCCCCAGACAGTGCGCCACCAGCGACGAAGCTGCCGAGCCGCGGGATGAAAATAAAATACCCTGTTGGCGGGCAAAGGTCAGCAGCTCTTCCATGATTAGGAAAATCGGATCGTAACCCAATCCGGCTATAACGGACAACTCATATTCCAGGCGCTGCTCGATTGGGCCAGTGATTTTCTTGTACAGCTTTCGGGCGCCGTGGAAGGCCTTTTCCCGTAACGCCTGCGATGGGGTTTGACCGGCAGGCAGCGGGATATTTGGGAAACGCACCACGCCAAATGGCATCTGGAACTGGCAGCGCTGACTGATTCCAGCGGCCGATTCTGCGGCTTGCGGGTAGCGTGCAACCACAGACACAAGTGATTTAGGGTCAGTGAAGCTGGCACGCTGCGTGTAGCCATGGTTGCTGGTCATTTTTGAGCCGGGCAGATTGGCGCGAATGGCGCACACGGTGCGGTGGATTACATCATCGGTATCATCGAGGTAGAAAACCTCGGGCGAGATCACCAGAGGCAGGTTGATTTGCGAAACCAGGTCTGCCACGGCATCTTCTTCGGCAAGCAGATGCCGGGCGCCGGTGAGACGAGCAAAAATCCGGCCAGTTAATAATTGTGCCAGTTCCTGTAAAGCCTTGCGCGCCAATCCCGGTTGACCGTTTTTCAGCAAGAGGTTCGCGATTCCGCGGCTTCCACCGGATAAAAGAGTAAGACCCTCAGCGTGACGGGATATTTCTTCCAGAGATAATGCCCGGCCATCCTCCAGATTTGCCAGACTACTCAGGCGGCAAAGGTTAGCCCAGCCAATTTCATTTTCGGCCAACAGGGTTAATCTGCTCAATTGAGTGGTCGGTTGAGCATCCGCCTCGGGTTGGATATCCACTTCCAGTCCGAAGATAGGCCGGATTCCAGCTTTCCGACAGGCCAGTGCAAATTCAACCGCTCCGGTCAACATGTTGTGATCGGTCATCGCCAATTCGGTCAAGCCGTGTGCCGCGGCGCGGGCTGCCAGATCCGCCGGCGAATTTACGCCTTCGAGCAGTGAATAATATGAGTGGACGCAATAGAGCGGAGTCATCGCCTAACAATATCCTTAAAATGATTGTAACCGCAACGATTGGTAGGTAAAATACTTTGTACCTTATCCCCAAAAAGATCCGAGGGACAGATGGATAATATCCAGATCGATCACTCCGAAGAGCCAATCCGGCTCTTCCAATCCGATTTCCTTGAGTTTTTCTCTCACATTCACCCGGCAGTTGTCGTCATCCTCTGGCTGCCGATCAGTATCTATGCGCTGGTGCGCGGCTTTCTGGATTGGCCTCGGTCACCCGACCTGGTCAACATACTGGTAGCATTTTTAATGGGTCTGTTTCTTTGGACGCTGGCTGAATACCTGCTGCACCGTTTCGTTTTTCACTACCACCCAAAAACCGAGACCCAGAAGAAAATTTTCTTCCTGTTTCATGGCGTGCACCACGCGCAGCCCCAATGCAAAACCCGACTGGTAATGCCGCCGGTGGTCAGCATTCCGTTGGCGCTGTTGTTTTACGGATTTTTCCACCTTTTGTTTGGTGGAATCATGGGCGGTAGCCATTGGGTCGGCCCGCTTTTTTCCGGTTTCATCCTGGGTTACCTGACCTATGACCTGACCCATTATGCCACCCACCACTTCCCAATGCGCTCCGGCATATGGAAATGGCTCAAGCGGCATCATATGCGCCACCATTACAAATCACCTGATATGCGCTTCGGGGTCTCATCGCCGTTGTGGGATTATGTCTTCAAGACCGAGGGCGATTAAACTCCTGGATTTTGGAACCATTTGCCGCCAGCTTGCAGCTGGCGGTTTTATTTGCGCAAGGTGAAACGTTGCCGTGAATTGTCCGTATATGAAATTATTGAAGCAATGAATATTGACAGAAGGAAAGCAGAATGAACCCGAATAAGAGTCTTTTCGAACAGTTCTTTGGGGTCATCGCCCGCGGGCAGACCTGGTTGAATTTTTTGTATCTATTCCTGGCATTCCCGCTCGGATTAATCTATTTTATTTACCTGACGGTTGGGATTTCAGTCGGGGTGGGGACCATCATCATCTGGATAGGCATCCTGATCCTGGCGGTGGTGATTGCCGGCTGGTGGTTGATGGCTGGCTTTGAGCGGGTGATGGCGATGAGCCTGTTGAAAGTTGACATCCCGCCGATGTCGACAGACAAGACCGAGATAGCCGATACTTCGCTGGCAAAGTTAGGCGCTTACCTTTCCAATCCGGTTACCTGGAAGGGATTGGCATACCTTTTGGTCAAATTCCCGTTGGGAATCCTGTCGTTCGTTGTCCTGGTGACATTAACCGTCACAACGGTGGTCCTGATTTCTGCGCCGATCGTATTCCCCTTTTTCAACCCGGTAGTGGATTTATGGAACAACACCTCGATCGTAGTTGATACCCTGGCAGAGGCTTCGGTGTGTTTTGTAGTTGGATTGGCTCTGCTTTTTGTTTCGCTGCATATTTTCAATGGATTGGCCTGGATTTCCGGTCAGTTCGCCAAGGTGATGCTTGGCAATAAACGCGCGTCTGCCCAGTCAACTCCGGTCGCCGTCGCGGCGACGCCGGTTGAACCGGTAACGCCTGCCGAGTCAGCCGTCGCATTTACGCCCGAAATCGAAGTTGAACCGGTTGTGCCCGACCCGGCAGTTGACGTTCAAGCGGCAGATCAAGAATAAGCTAGCCTGTTTTAATGAAAAAACGGGACCTTTCGGTCCCGTTTTGATTTTAATCACAGACAATCTAGGATTTCGCCATTCCCTGGCGAGCCACGGCTTCCGCAGCCGCTTTAATGGCTTCGGGGTCGCCCAGGTAGCGGCGGGAGAGCACATTGAATTTATCGTCGAGGGCGTATGCCAGCGGAACGCCGGTGGGGATATTGAGCTCGATGATGTCATGATCTGAAACATGGTCGAGGAACTTGACCATAGCGCGCAAGCTGTTGCCGTGGGCTACCACCAGAATTTTTTCACCAGCCATCAGGCGCGGCGCGATGGATTGTTCCCAAAATGGCATCACGCGTGCCAGCGTGATTTTTAAGGACTCGGTAGCTGGCAGCAGAGCAGGATCGACCTTGGCATAGCGCGGATCGAAGCGTGGATGGCGGGCATCATCCATGGATAACGCGGGCGGCGGGGTGTCGAAACTGCGCCGCCAGATGTGGACCTGTTCGTTGCCGAATTTCTGCGCAGTTTCGGCTTTATTCAGTCCCTGCAGATCGCCGTAATGCCGTTCGTTGAGCTGCCAGGCGCGTTCAACCGGCAGCCACATGGCGTCCATGGCGTCCATGGCAATCCAAAGTGTGCGGATGGCGCGCTTGAGCACCGAGGTAAAGACATAGTCGAAGGCATACTTTTCCTGCAGCATGAGCATGCCAGCCTGGCGGGCTTCCTCGCGGCCGGTGTCGGTCAAATCGACATCCGTCCAACCTGTGAAGCGGTTATCCAGGTTCCAGGTGGATTGTCCGTGGCGGACCAGGACCAAGTTTTCAATCATTGGAAATGCCTCCCAAATTAGCGCTTTTTAATCGGAATAATTGTCAGATTATACCTGACAATCCACTTTGTGACAGTCTGCACAAACAAGTTGGTTTCAATCGGTAGGACGCGTCCCTCGGGCGCGAAGGAACTCCAACTGGCGGGCGCGCAGCAGGCGGAAAACCAGGTATAGGAGCAGAATAAAGGCAGCAGCTGCCGCGGCAGTGCCAACCGATGCAATCTGATCCAGGCGCACTCGAATGCCGATTAAGGCCCAGATTAGCACAACCGGGTAAGCAAATGCATTGCGCCGTCGAATCATCAGCAATCCGAGAATCGCGGTCACACCAATCATGATGATTGCCCATGTCTCGTCCGCCAGTCCAAGACCGTTCCAGCCGCTGGCGTAAAGGGCAGCGCTCACATTTGCGATAGTTGCCACAGAAATCCAACCCAGGTAGAGCGAGAATGGAAAATCAACCAGCGTCTGCTCCTGGGGACTTAAACGCTCGTGCAGTCCAATTTCGAGGCGGTTGTAGATGACCAGCAAACTGGCCAATAGCCCCAACATCAACAGTACCGACACCCAGAGAACCTCCCAATGCCAGGCAAACAGCCAGAGGGTATTCAAAACGTTCGCCAGGGCGAACCACCCGCCTATCCTGTCAATGCGTTTATTGCCGCTTTGGGCTGGCAGAGCTTGAAATACGGTAAATCCGATCAAAGCCAGATAAATCAGTCCCCAGATCGAAAAGACGTAGCCAGCCGGTGTGAACAATACCGGATAGGCAGCCGAAATATCTGCCGTCGTTTTCCCGTTTAGCGGTAGTGAATTTGCCAGCGCATTCACCACCAGCATACCTGCCAACGTCAATGCATTGATCAATCGCCATTTGTTCATTGGATTCCCCTCGGATTAGAGATACTTTAATTGTATCGAAGAATTCCCTTATTGTGTCAGCGCGTCATTGGCAGAACAAATTAACACCCCTTATGGCAGTTATAATTTCCTCTGGCATCATTCGACGAACCAAGCGAGGGAATTATGTTTGTTTTTCTTTCAAAATTTTTACCACAGCTGGTTTATCCGCTGGGTCTGGCATGTATTTTGATTATCGGGGGGTTGATTTTTCCCAAAAAACGGGTGCTGCGCTCCTGGCTGTTAGGTGGCGCCTTATTCCTGTTGATAGTTGGCGGAAACCGCTGGGTGTCTACGAGTTTGGCGCGCTCGCTGGAAGTGCAGGTTCAAGCGCCGCAGGTGATCCCAACCGCCGAGGTGATCGTGGTCTTAGGTGGCGGGACTGAATCATATGGCCTACCGCGGACATCGGTCGAATTGAACGGCGCGGGCGACCGGGTATTGTATGCCGCGCGCCTGTACCGCGACGGCATCGCGCCGCGCCTGTTGTTGAGCGGCGGGAACATCACCTGGCTGGGCAGCCGTCCCAGCACGCCTGCTGAGGAGATGAAAGAAGTGCTGCTCTTTCTAGATGTGCCTGAGAGCGCACTGTGGCTGCAGCCTGATTCGCAAAACACCTATGAAGATGCGCTGTTCTCGGCCAAATTGCTCAAAGAGGAGGGGGTTGACCGGGTTGTGCTGGTCACTTCTGCCGCGCACATGCCGCGCTCCAAAGCGCTGTTCGAAAAGCAGGGGATCGAGGTGATTCCAGCCCCGGCCGACTACAGCGTACCGGATTATGTCTGGCAGGACCTGTGGCGCGGCGATATTCTCTCGCAGGTGATCAATCTGGTACCCAACGTCGGCTCGCTTTCGCAGACTACCAGCAGTATGAAAGAATATTTTGGGTTGTGGATGTACCGGCTGCGCGGCTGGCTCTAAGACCGTATGCCAAGCTGACACATTTTGGCCAGGGTGCTCCCCGGATCGTCGCTCAAAATGGCGTCAAAACCCATCCAGCGGTACCATTTCAAGCGTGAATCCGGCGTCGGATCGAGCGGGCAGGTCGCCTGACCGTAACTGTGCGCCATGCGCGCGTAGAAGGGGTTGAATAACAATACAGGCCAAAATGAGCCGTTCAACTGCACGCCTTTACGGGGAAATGGATTACCCATGGAGATTTTCCCGATCGGCAGGTCTGGCGATTCATGTTGGACGGCCTGCAAGTAGTCCAGGTGGAAAGAAAGCAGCACCGTGCGGTCAAAAACGCCGGCAGCCCGCAATTGATCTACCAGCTGCCTCCCAACTGCCGGTTCGAGGAAGCGATTGGTCTTGAGCTCTAAAGCCAGTGCCACGCCCTCGGGCAGGATGGCACACGTCTCATCCAGGGTGGGAATGCGTTCCTCCGCGTATTCAGGCCGGCCGTATGAAGCTGAGAGTGCTTTCAATTCTGCCAGGGTCTTGCTGCTGACGGGTCCGCTACCATTGGTAGTGCGGTCAACGGCAGCGTCATGAATGCAGACCAAAACGCCGTCGGCTGAAAGATGCAGGTCGGTTTCCAGGATATCCGCGCCTTCATTGAACGCCCACTTAAAAGCTGCCAGCGTGTTTTCCGGGCAGTGGACCCGGTTGCCGCGATGGGCCATTATGTACGGTTTTTGTCTGTCGGGTAATTCCAGGGCTCTCTTGGGCAAGGTGTTTCCTATCAAATTGCGATCGTCTGGGGAAAAATGGGATTTGCGTAAGAAACGCATCATTGAATAAGCAAAACCGCTTACGTTGTAATTTTATACCCGAAGAGAGCAGGATCATCATTCTTGCTTGAACGTGCTATACTACCGTCCGTTCTTACAGGTCAACCATGCTGCCGACTGCCGCCAAACCATCCTCAACACTATCCTACCGAACCATCTTCAAAACC
>DATBWK010000123.1:0-9805 GCA_036514835.1 Bellilinea sp. | reverse complement strand
GTCACCGCTTCGGTGGGGGTTTCGGTTGCCTTTGGCTGACAGGCCGTAACCAGCAGCATGGCAATGACCAGAATTCCTAAAAGTACGTTCAGCCTTTTCATTTCTTTCCTCCGGTGTATATATGGAAAACCTTGTCGCAAGGTTTTATAGTTAGAGAAACCGACGAAAATTTTTGGATAGGCACCTCCTGACCGAGCCCTGGATGGCTAATTCGTTTTTTCAGGTCGCTTTCCCCAGGTAGGTATTACTGATAACCGACAAGATGATGATGAGCCCTACGCTGGCTTGAAATACCTGGATCGGTATTCCCATCAGAACCAAACCCTGGTCCAGCATCTGTAATAACAACGCACCAAATAACGCTCCGAGCAGGGTGCCAGACCCGCCCGTCAAGCGAATCCCGCCAATGGCACAGGCTGCCACGGCGATCATCTCCATACCTTCACCGCGCAGCGGATCGACGGACAGCCTATGGCTAAACTGCAATATCCCTGCAATTCCCACCAGCAAGCCTGTGATGGAAAAAGCCAGTAATTTGACTCGGGAAACATTTACCCCCTGTGCCCGCGCGGCACCGGGCAGCCCGCCGGCAGCGAAGATCCAATTGCCGAACGGTGTTCGCATCAATATGATAATGAATAGGATTGCCAGCCCGATGAACCAAATTAAAGATGTGCGAAATGCGTCGACCTGAAACCACCGGTTTAATAAAGTGAAATCGCCGTTGAGATATTGAAAGAGCGGGATTGCTTCGCCCGTGTAGGAAGCGAAATCACCACCCCCGACCGCCCGCACGATTCCGCGGTACGCCAGCATGGTGCCCAATGTGGCGATGAACGACGGGATGTTGGTGCGGGTAACGATCAACCCATTCACCAATCCCAATAGGGTGCTGGCGAGTAAGGCAAAGAGAATCGCCAACGCGACTGGCGTACCCGCGTTAATACTCAGGGCCAGCACATAGCCTGCCAGTGCAAAATTGGACCCGACAGACAGGTCAAATTCTCCGGCGATCATCAGCATCCCAACGCCGATTGCGACGATTCCGGTTATGCTGCCGAAGGTCAAAATATTGCCGATGGCGATTGGGGTGAGAAAATGCGGAGCTGAAAGGCTAAAAAAAATAAATAGCAGGAAAAAGCTGATAAGTACAACAGCTTCCGGAATATACGATAGACGGTGACGCGCATTGGCTATTTTTTCAGACAGGAGGCCCATATACACAACCTGGAAAAACAGTGCGGTGAAGAATATTTAATTGAAAAATTCGGGGCTGTTAATAATAAAGGCAATAATTACTTGATATATAAATTGATTATACATACAAAACGCTTGAACGGCTGACCAAATACGCATTCCTGGCGCGCCAAAAAAATGACCCGGCTCCAGCTTGATCTGACCGGTATGTTCCGCTATAATTCAAACAAATGTTCGATCTTTGAGGGGAAGTATGCCAGTCAATTACCAGCAGGTGCAGCAGCAGGTACGCGAGCAGGTCAAACTAGCGCCAGCGCGCCAGAAACAGCAGCGCGAGCGGCTGGAAAAAGCGCGCGGTCTGCTGGCGCGTCACGCGGTTGACCTGCAGTACCTGCAGGACAAGGTTTCCCAGGCAGCTGCCCGCGATAAAAGCCTGCGCTGTGCCATTCCGCTTTCCGAGCCAATCAATCTGGTTAAAAATGCTGCTTTACCGGCAGTTTTTCCGGTGCTGTTGGCAGCTGACGGTTCGCAAATCAATCCGAACCGGCATGACGCTGTGGAGTTTGGTCTGATCAACATTGGCGTGATCCGCTTGCAGCCAGTTCAAGCGCTCACCCCGGTCGAAATGACTTCCTGTGAGTTGTTTCTATACCAGAGCCCGGAAAATGATAGCGGCCCTCTGACGGAAGAATTGGTCGCTCTGAAGCGTGATTTCAAGGAGCGGAGTGAATTAGCCCGCCTGGCGGCAGCCGAGCCGGGTGTTGTGCTTACGCTCACCGACGGTCCGCTCGAGTTGTTTCGCGAACCTAAAGGCGACCCGCGTTTTGACCGATTGTTCGAGGACTACCTGGATGTAATGGAAGTTCTGGCGTCGATGAATACGGTCACTGCCGGTTACGTAGATAAGCCAGGCGCCGACCTGGTGGTGCGCCTGCTGGAACTGACACTGTACCCGGACGAAGAGCTGCAAAAAGCCGGCAAGGAACGTCAATTGGGCGGGGTGCGCGATATCGACCTGTTCCGCGATACCCTGCAGCCCGCGGAGCGCAGCGCAATCTTCGCCATTCAATCCAGCTCCGCCGAAAAGTTCAGCCAACGACTGAACGGGCATATGGCACTGCATTTCTTTTACCTTAACGTCGGGCGCGTGGGCAGGCCCTGGCTGGTGCGCGTCGAACTGCCCGCCTGGGTCAGCCAACAAGCCGAACTGGTGGATCTTTTACAGGCCACATTGCTACAGCAATGCCGCCAGATGGGTATCAAAGCCTATCCTTACGCCCTGCACCGCGCCCATGAGGTAGCCCTGGTCAGCTTTCAGGATAAGCAGCAGCTTCAAGTAATGATCGAGGCGGAGATGCTGCGGGCTGGCCTTGAGGTAGGTGATAAGTCCTACAAACAGTCTCACAAAGATTTGGAAGGCCGGAAAGGGTTGAAATCATGAACGCAATCGTAATCGGACGACTGCTGCGGGCTGGCACTGCCGGCTGTGTCATTGGCTGCCGGGTATCTCAACTGGATGCCCCGATTTTCGGGGGCCTGGTGCGCATTCCCCTTGAGTCAGGCTACCAGGTTTACGGATTGATCCACGACATTCACATCGATGACGACGGGCTGGTACGCCAGCTGGTGACCACGCCAGATCTGAGTGATGATGTGCTGCTGGATAACCGCATCAACCGCAATGTACCGGTCGAGATCAGTGTGCTGTTCTGCGGCTACGAGCAAGCCGGACGAATCAGCCACCTGCTGCCGCCGCGTCCGCCGCTCTCGCTCGATACCATTTTTGCCTGCAGCGATGCGGAATTGGTACGTTTCACCGGCGCCGGTCAATTTGGCTATTTCCGCCACGTGCTGCGCAATGAAGAAGTGCCGTTGGGTGAAGTGCTGGCAGCTCACCTGGAACAGGCCAGCCGGGCGCATGCCGCAGCTGGCAACCCGGTTTGGGTGCGCAGCGCCACGCAGGAACTCATCACCTTGCTGCGCGATGATTACCCCAGCCTGGTGGGTGTGCTCTCAGCCTTGCGGGATGCGCAAATCGCCGATTTTTAACCGACGTTAATTGACGATGTTGCCCGGCGCTTTTTTCGGCACGCGCTGCTGTTTACGTGCGCGGCGCTGCTGTTTTTCAGTTTCTTTTCGTACGCGCCGATCCTGTTTGAGAACCGCGCGTACTTCGCGACGTTCACGGGTGTAGTTATCCTGGGCGGAAAGTTCGATACCCGTCCTGGCAGCCATGACGAAGAAGAAGGTCATTAATAACAGCCCCAGGCCAGCAATCACAACATCATAGTAAGTGAACTGGTTGAGGGGGGCCGGTAATTTTGGATTGCTGGCGAAGTAAAGGCCTATGTTGGCGAGGATCGCGATCATGCGGATTTCGGTCGGGCCAATCTTCCACAGCGAGATCTGGAACAATCCTTTGGTTACCATAATCAGATAAACCAGAATGGAAATGTTCAAGTAACAGATCAAACCGATCAATGCGATGCGGAAGTCCACATACGGCGAGAGGCCAATACCCACAAAAACCAGAATCTCGCTGAGCGTATCGGTCACATGATCGATGAAGAAGCCGTAGCGCGGCCGTTCGATATGCCGGTGGCGTGCCAGCGAGCCATCCAGGCTGTCGCCGAACCAGTTTAATATGATGCCAAAAGTCGCCAGCCACAGGTAGTTTTTATTGTAAGTGGTCAGCCAGAAGCTGATACAAATGAGAATGGCGGCGAAGAAACCGATTCCAGTTAGCCAGTCGGGAGTAATCCAGGCGGGCATTTTCTTTGCCAGCCATGCCAGGGCTGGTCGTTCCAGTGGGCCTAATAGGATATCGTTAATCCGCTGGTGTGATCTTAATTTTTCTTCTTCCATCTCCCTGATCCTTTAATACTATTATAGTCGTGCTAATCAGATAATTCCACCCCTGATAGGAACTGATATCCCGGCGCCAGGCTTTCCGGAGGAGTTTGTTTCGTTATTTATGGTTTTTAGGGAAGCAATCAAATTAATCGTCTTAATAATCATAACCGGTAAAGCGAATTTTAGTTGCAGGCCGTAAGGATGTTAACTATAATAGTCAGAAATCTTGGAATTGTTAAAATCTTTTATATGCCGATCGTCACCAATCGTCATTAGGATGGATGAAAGTACCTTAAAAGGACCTGGACAACGGAATTTCAATTCCGGCTCTCAATTTTTCTCTTGGACGATATTTAATGGAATCATTTCCCACCCCGCCTGCCCCAAAACCAACCAAAAAGCTTTCCAATGAAATCATAGCTGCTATTATCACTGGTGTGTTTGGTCTGGCTACCGTCCTGATCACCACAGTTTTCCCAAAGGTGTTGCCGGAACGTAGCGATACAGCCCTGCCAACTTCCACCAATATGATCGCTTCAACCACAACAACAGCTACGACCACCTCTACATTCGCCATAACGACCAGTCCGACACTTTCCTCTGGCCTGGCAACCGATGTCATTCTTATCGGAAACCTCCAGGAGGATCAGCGAGAAATCATCAATGCTGGCTATGCAGCCGCACTTGAGCTGGCCAATAAGTTGCCATTGATGATCCGTGATGAGTTCGACACGCCGGATTACGGCTGGCCCGAATCACCACCGACGGAGTACGAAACCAATTTTTGCGAGTTTAAGATCGGCGACGGGGCATACCACATGCGCATCGAGACGAAAAATTCCAGCGGAAGCTGCTGGACCACCGCCCCGCGTTCAGCCAAAAATTTTCTGGTGAGCACCGATCTATCAGCAGCAGCCCGGAAAGATTTGACCAACGATATCCTGTTCCGTTTCCAGGATTGGGATAATTACTTTTATCTCAGTATCGATACGAACAGCCAGCAATTTTTCATTGGCCAATACCTGGATGGAAAACTCACGAATCTGGCCGATTGGACGGAAGAGAAAACCATCCATAAAAATGGCGTCAACCAGGTATCCATAATCGGTGTTGGCAATCAAATCACAATGTTTATCAACCAGGACGTCGTCGCCGGATTCACAGATCCAGCACCTAAATCGGGCAATATCGTGATTCGCGCGAATTTATACGAGACCAGTTCCAGCCACGACCTGGTCATTGACAATTTTATTTTGCGCGGCGAGTAAGGCTTGCCCGAGCTGCCGTAAAGATTGGGGCGGGGGAACCACCCTACAGGGGTACATCGTCTTCCAACTCCGGCCAGATTGGGTAGAACATGCACCAATCCGTCGGGCGCGGGCGGATAATTTCCTCTGCTTTTTGCAATACCGCCTCTGCATTGCTGATTAATTCCAGATCGCGGTCGGGGTTGGGCTGCGCAATGACCGGGTCAGTACAGGTCAATTCGTAACTGCCATCCGGTGTCGAGACGCAGGCGACCAGGATCATCGGCGCACCGGTTTGCAGTGCCAGCTGAACGTATGCCACCGGCAGGAGTGCCGGGCGGCCAAAAAAACGCACCTTGTGACGGGTTTGCGCCAGCGGCCGATCAATTCCGGTCAAAACGGTGCCGCCCTGGCGCAAGCGCTCACGCGCTTTCTGAAAGGCTTCCACCGACATGGGTGTGACTTCCATGCCGCTCTCACGCCGAATTTTATTCTGCAATTTGTAACCGCTGGGTGGCTGCGGCATCGACAGGATTTGAAATTCCAGCCCGCGCAGCGCCAGTACCCGGCCAGCCAGTTCAAAATTACTGGTATGCACCGTCAGGAATAAGCGCGGCTGCATGTCCACTCTAGATTGGTCGAATAGAGCCTGGAATTTTGGGCTGAAAGATACCATTTCCATGACCTTTTTCGGCCGGTTCAGGTTGTGGTAAAAGTCCCACAGCGAGCGGATATGCTTGCGAAAGACTTGCTGAACCTGGTGGTCCAGTTCCGTCGCGCTCAACGTGCAACCGCTGGCAGCCCACAGATTGGTTCGCAGCACCTTCACCAGTTGACTACCGGGCTGACGGACAATGCCATCCGCCACCAGTTTCGCCAGCGGCCGTCCGATGACAGAGGGCAAGCCCTGTCCAAGCGCCAGGGCCAAATTGATGGCAAAACTCGTGTTGGCCAGCGCCTGCAAGTTAATTGCCGGTTTGCTCATCGAAAAGTTCAATTTCCTTCCCTTTTGGTAATTTCTCCATGGCAGCACTGATGTGCTCCTGCAAACTCTGCCGGCTGGGACGCTTTTTCCCCATCCCCTTTAGGGTGTCCAGAAAATAAGCCGTCAATGCCTTGGTCAATGCATTGACTTTGTCTTTCGATAGTTTTTCGCCGCTCTCAAACCAGGTGGCAGCTGCATAACCCATCACCACAGTGGTCGAGGCGGCGATGGCTGACCCCAGCAGCCATCCCGGCGGGCCACCCAACTTGCTCAACTGGGCGAACAGACCGCGCGCCAATAACCCCATGCCAAATGCGACCACCAATTCGCGCGCCCGTTGGATGGTGATGCGGTAATTGTAAATTCGAGCGATGCTCAACACCATAGCGGACTGGGTGATGATCAACGGAGCAAAGTCGATGATCGGCAGTGGTGTCAAGGCAATCACCGCCGAAACAGAGGCTCCGCTGACAATCGACCGCCAGGCCAGCTGCCAGCGGAACTGCGGCAGCCCGCGTCCCAGTGCTGCCACAATTTCCGGTTCGGTAGCTGCCACCGCTGTCAGAATTTCCGGAATCCCTTCGCCAGTTTTTGCCACGACAGGTACAATCTGCTCGACGGATAGCTCCAGGTTTTGCGCAGTGCGGGCAATTACTGCCTGCTTGTCCTTGCGGACAAGGTCGATTTTGTTCAACGTCACAATATAAGGTTTGCCAAGCGCTCGCAATTGGCGGAATAATTCCAATTCGGTTTGTTTGATGCCCTGAATGGCATCGAAAACGATGATCAAAAAGTCGGCTTCCGCAGCAGCCCGCAACGCCTCAGCTTGTTCGCGGGCACCAACTTCACCGACCGCATCGGCACCTGGGGTATCAACAATGGCAAACAAACCCGCATCGGCCTGCTGGTTGATACGGGTGGTGCCTGGCAGTGGGCTGACCTCGGCTCTGTCGGTCTTTAGATGGATAAACTGGTTGTACAGCGTCGATTTGCCGACATTGGTCGGTCCGACGATCGCCACCTGGTGTTTTTGGCCGAAAGCCATGCGCATTTGCTGGGTGGAAAGCCGCAGCAGCAGGCGCACCAGGTTGGTTTCGGACGGCAGCGCATTCAGCAGTGCCAGAAAACCTTTGCGGTCTCCGGGTGATAAAGAATTCCAGATAACGCGGAGTATTTCACGCGATTCCGGGGGCATCTTTTTCAGTAAATCATCAATGGTGACCATACCCAACCCCGCTTGCCTATCAACTTGATCATTATTAATACCGGGCTTGTATTTATCCTATTATATCCTGTTGATATTCATCAACCCGAAGGGGAGTGCTTTTATAACCTCCGGGAACCCATCACATCAAGCCTCGTGCCGCACTAGTTAGAAATTGGTTTGAAGCAAAGTCGAATCGTATATACAAATTTGAAATTTCTCACCAAATCCTGCTATTTTCCTCTATAATAGAATAATAATAAAACCTGATCGTTTTGGGGGATTGGTTTGCCGGATTTTCAATTTCCAGTTGCAAGTTTTATCCTAATAGGTGTCGCAGCACTATCGATGATCCTAGGATGGACTGCCTGGAATCGTAGGCCTGCCTCAGGCGCTGTACCCTTGACTGTGACGCTCTTCGGCGCCGCAATTTGGTCGTTTGCCTATGGCATCCAGCAGGTGCTGGTCGATTTAAACCCCAAACTGATCGCAGGCTGGTTCGTTTATATCGGCATTCTCATCGTTCCGGCAGCCTGGTTTACCTTTTGCATCCAATACTCCGGAAAAGGCGCCTGGCTGAGGAAAAGCCGGCTGAGGTTGTTGGCTGTCGTTCCGCTTTTAACCTACGCTGTTCTCCTCACCAATCTTGAGCACCATTTATTCTACACAGCCACCTCCCTGACACGCATTGGCGAGTTTATTGGTTTGAAGGTGGTATACGGACCGGTCTTCTGGGTGCACACAGTCTATTCGTACACCCTTTTGATCGTAGGCAACATGGTCTTGATCTATACCCGCTTGCAGACCCCGGCGTTGTACCGCCGCCAGGCCTGGTCGCTGGTGATTGCTGCCCTGGCTCCCTGGATATTAAACATCCTGTACTTGTTGCGGTTGTTCCCGATCGAAGGTCTTGACCCAACCCCGATTGGTTTTACCATAACCGGGCTGGCGATTATCCTGGGAGTGTATCGTTTTCGAATTCTGGACCTCACACCCCTGGCCCGCAATCAAATTGTCGAGGTGATGGGAGATGGGGTAGTTATTATCGATTCAGAGAATAGAATCGTAGACATCAATCCCACCGCCAGCCGCATGCTCAATCAATCGTCCAGGGAATTGATTGGCAAGACGGCCGCTGAAGTCTTCGAACCCTGGCGGGAAATAGCCGAAAAATATTCAAATATAACCGAGATACATGAGCCCATCAGTCTGGATATCGCCGGTCAATTACGGCATTATGACTTGCGGATTTCCCCTTTGTACAACAGCCAGAATAAATTTGTTGGGCGCTTAATCATGCTGCGGGATAATACCGATGCCCGAGTTGCCCAACAAGCGCTGCAAGAGTCCGAGGCTAACTACCGGTTGTTGGTTGATACTTCGCCCGATGCCATCATTCTGACGGATCTTAAAGGGCATCTGATGCTATACAACCAGGTGGCAGCCAGAGTGCATCTCGTGTCGGATAAAGCCGAACTTAATGGCATCTCGGTCTATGATTACATCAGCCCGGAAGATCGCGAGCGCGCCCGCGAGCATACCCACCAAGCTTTGGAAACCGGCGAGATGCAGCATTTTGAATATGCCGCCTTGACCGGTGATGGGCAAAGTTTCCCGGCTGAAATCAGCCTTTCAGTTTTTCGCGACCAGGACAACAACCCGAAAGGCTTCGTCTGTGTCGTTCGCGATATTTCCACCCGCCGCGCATCCGAGGATGCCATTCACCGCATCGCACTTTCCGAACGCGTCCAACGCGAGGTTGCGGATGCTCTGCGCGAAACCAGCGCCGTGCTCACCGAGACCCTGGACGCCGAGACAATTCTCGATCGGCTGCTGGAGCAGGTAGCACGGGTTGTGCCTTTTGACTCAGCCAATGTCATCATGATCTCCGGCAATAAAGGTGTGTTTGTTCGCACGCGCGGTTATGAGCAATTCGGTGAGGATATCCCCAAAGAGGTGGCTAAGATTTCCTTCGACTTGCTCGAGACTGCCAATCTGCGCTGGATGATCGAAAACAAACAGGCGATGATCGTGAGCGATACGCTGCAATCACCGGAGTGGATCCGCTTCGAGCCTACTTCCTATATCCGCTCCTGGATCGGCGCACCTATTGTGGCCCGCGGTCAAGTGATAGGCTTTTTCTCGCTGGATAAAATCGAGCCCAACTTCTACCGTCCGGAACATGCCAAAACACTGGCAGCCTTTGCCGCTCAAGCTGGACTGGCGTTACATAACGCCTCCTTATTTGCTGAAACCAGCGAACTGCTGCAACGGGAACAGCGGCTGAATGGCATTCTGCAAATGATCGGCAGCTCGCTT
>DATBWK010000122.1:0-14683 GCA_036514835.1 Bellilinea sp. | reverse complement strand
CCAAAATTTTCACAGCCGATAAAACCGGTGACCACCGGCACTTCCAACGCATTCGCCGCCTGGGCGGTCTTGATCATGCGTTCGGTGCCAAATTTGATTTTCTCATCCATGGTCCCCTTGAAAATGGCATCCGTGTCTTTGACATACGGGCCGAGCACGATCTGCCCCTCTGGGTGATTGGCCAATGCCGAGATAATCAAACCATAGGAGTTGACCAATTTTTTCAGCTCAGCTGCCTTGCTACCCTTTACAACTTCTTCGATATCCACGTGCGGATTTCCGGCAAAGGCCGGCACTTCAACCGCCTGATAGCCAAGGTCGGCGGCCATTTTGCAGACTTCTTCCAAAGGTAAATCCAGATATGTTGCTGTAAACAGACCGATTTTCATGGGAAACAATTCCTTTCAAGAAACAGGATCAGGATTTTGGTCCAACGGGGATATTTGATTGTAGATTTGGAAACTGGGAAACGGACGAATGCAACATGATCATTTTTTCTGGCTGAGAAGATCATTCAGCCAAATCTTGTAATCATGTCATTACAAGGTATTATAGAAAAGTCCTGGGTACATGTCAATCCAATGCTGGGCTTTTTCCGGCATTTCGGGAAAAATTCTTCGCCCCGTCCGTTAAAGTCCAGTTTTGAGCAGCGAATCGCAGATGGCAGATTGCATTTCAGTTGCCTTCGCGAAAATCGGAATCAGCTTTTCGTATTTCAGGTTATTATCCGCGCTTGCTTCAACCACCTCCTCGATCGTATGGATTTCATCGATTTTGCTAAAGTCCTGCCACAATCCGCAGCCAACCGCCGCGACTGCGGCAGCGCCTAACGCACCCGCATCCTGATCGATATTGGATTTGATAATACGTGCGTTGAAAACATCGGCAAAAATTCCCAAGTAGAAACGGCTTTTAGCGCCGCCGCCCACAAACAAAATCTCGTCCTCCAGCCGGGTGTACTTGCGCAGCAGGTCGAGTCGCAGGCGCAAATTCATGGCGATGCCCTCCATGACAGCGCGAATCAATTCCGGCTTGCCATGTTTGAGGTCCAGTCCAATATAGCCGCCGCGCAGATCGACGCTGGGGTCCTGCGACGTGCCGCCTGCCAGACTTGGATTAAACAACAGCCGATTCGAACCCACCGGGGCTTTTTCTGCTTCCTGATTCATTAAGGCATATACGTCCGCGCCGCTGGCCTGTGCTTCCGTCACCAGCTCGTGGCATAGGTTGTCCTTTACCCAGGCATAGGTCGTGCCCGCTGAAAAGATGCTTACCGCTGAAGTGAACATCTCTGGCACGACATGGGCAAAGACGTACGGTCGGGCGACCGGGTCGATCACTGGTTTTTTGGACGATACCGCGATCCAGGCAGACGAGCCAAGGGAGGTGTAAACCCGCCCGTCGCGGGTATTTTTGGCGCCCAGTGCCATGCAGGAGTTATCCACCCCGCCGCAGACTACCTGAACGCTTGAATTTAATCCCAGCAGTTCAGCTATTTCTGGGCGCAATCTGCCCAGAATTTGCGTCGACGGCACGATTTCCGGCCAAATGTCAGCTGGCAGCCCGCTGGCCTGAATAAATTTCTCAGCGTATTTCCAGCCCAATAAATCATAGACGCCGGTGCCGGATGCGTAAGAAAAATCAGTTTTCATGACGCCAGCCAGCTGGAAATTGATGTAATCCTTGGTTCCCAGGATTTTGGCGACTCTGGAAAACATCTCCGCTTCATGCCGGCGGTACCACATCACCTTGAACACGGTGTAACAGGCTGCCGGGAAGCCGTTGCCGGTGGTTGTATACCACTCCACTGGGTCAACTTTCGCGAAGAACTCTTTTACCTCATCCTGCGCGCGAATGTCGGACCAAATGGGCGTGAACTCGCGCAGCAGGCTGCCTTCAGCATCCACCGGCACCGCCCCCAGGCTGTGACCGGATATCCCGATGACGGCGATGCTGTCGCGATCCACCTGACTCTTCGACAGAAGTTGACGGGTGCTTTCGACCACCGCCGTCCACCAATCTTGTGGGCGCTGTTCGTGCCACCCCACCTGTGGATAATGCGTGGCATAGGGAACAAAGGCGCTCGCCAGGGACTGCCCGGCAGCATTATACAGAATTGCCTTGTTGCCCCCGGTACCCAGATCGAACGCGATGATTTTTTTATCCATTTACCCCACCCGCAGGCCTATATTGAATAACGCCTAAAATTCGACCGCCCCGCCCCTGGCAAGGCATTCTTCCACGATCGCGATACCGCTATTGAGGTTGACGCCAAAGCGCCGTGCCCCTGCCTGGTAGAGTTCCAATAAAGTATCCAGGTTGCGGATACCACCGGAAGCTTTGATCCTGGCGCCATCGCCCACGATAGCCTTGACCGTGCGAACATCCTCGACAGTCGTCCCGCGCTGCGCCCACCCGGTACCCGTCTTTACAAAAGCTGCCCCAACCCGCAGGCATATCCCGCAAGCCTGTTCGATCTGCTGCGCTGTCAGCACCATGATTTCAATGATGACCTTCACTGGCAGCGGATGGGCTGCTTCGACCACCGCCTTTAGGTCGGCTTCAACCTCGCTGAGTTCTCCCGAGCGCAGCTTGCCGACATTGATGACCACATCGATTTCGTCGCAGCCTGCCGCCACCATCTCTTTGGCCTGGGCAACCTTGATCGAGGTTGAATCAGAGCCACTGGGAAAACTGACATTGCCAACCACATGGATATTGCCCGCCCCCTGCAGCAGTTGCCGGGTGTAGGGGATGAAGCATTGTAAAACTGAAACCTGCCCAAATTGATACTGACGGGCTGCCGCAGCCATTTCCTCGATATCGCTTTTGCTGGAAGTGGCGCGCACGCACGACAGGTCGATCATTTGGGCGATTTCTTGTGCGGTGAGTCTCATATCCATCCGATTATTTACTTGCGCGTCGAAGCTGCCGCTTCATTCAATTGATCGAACAGCTCCGGGGTGAGATCAAAATGCAGCACCTGAGCCACCACCTGGGTCCAGCCGTGTACGAAATACAACCAGCCGTCTTCCACGAACACCTTGCGGCTCTCGACCTGGGCCAGCGCTTGATGCATGAAATCCAGCTCGCCGCGGTAGTTGAACTCCCAGGCGATGCTGTTGAGCGGGAATTTTCCCTGCCAGGTGATGGGCGACCCTGGCGTGTCTTTTCCCATGCCCGTCGCGTTGATGATTATGCTGTGCGGTGGGAATTTTTCCATAATCTGGTCGTTCACCACCGGGTCCGTGTTTTGGATGTATTCGATTTCGATATCCGTTTGAAGACTGCCTACCATTTCTTTGGCGTGATCCAGCCGCCCCTGCGAGCGGTTGACAAAGGTGAACCTTTTTGGCCGGTCGCCTTTGTCTATTTTGTTGATTAAGTGCAGCAGCGTGGCAATCGCAGACCCGCCGGCGCCAAAACTGAGCACCTCGCCGCCGGTCCGGCCAAAATAGCCCTTGTGGATAATGGCATCCAGGCTTGCCCCGGAGGTAAGCGGATCCTTGGCATGACCCTCCAGCCGTCCCTCAAGTTTCGAGATGCTGGAAATCTCGCCAGTGATCTGGGCATACGGATCCAAATATTCGAACATATCGCGCGCCGCGTTGAGTAGATCAATCTTGTGAGTCGTCACCAAAGCCCCCAGTGACAGAGGGTCATACTTGATCTGCGCGACCGCCTGCCGGTAAGCCTCTGGTTCGTCATGAATTTTGCAATCCACCCCTTCCATCACGACTTCTTCCCGCCCAAGCACCTTCATCCATAAGGGGAATACTTTCATGATGGATGATTTACCAGTGGTCACCCCGATGAAGTAGAAAGTGGGCACTGTTTTCGTGGTAATAGGGTACGTACTTAACTGATTGGCTTCCATTTTTCCCTCCGCGAGATATTAATGGATCAAACCCGGGCCGATTGAATTATTTTTACGAATTCGGCCGCATTCTGGCTGATTTCAGCAAATTTTCCCTCTTTAGCCAACGCCGGCGGGCATAATTCACTGCCTGCTCCGACCGCCACCACCCCGGCGGCGAACCAATCTTTGGCGTTGCTGGCGCTAACCCCGCCAGTCGGCATCATTGGGATATACGGGAAAGGTCCTTTGAGCGCCTTGATATAGGCTGGTCCGCCGAGCGATCCCGGAAATACTTTGACCACATCCACACCCAAACTGTAAGCCTGGAATACTTCCGTCGGCGTCAGCGCGCCTGCCATGGTTGCCAATCCGCTGCCCACCATCGCTTTGACCAGTTCCGGTTCGCAAATAGGGCTCACCAGAAAATGAGCGCCGGCGGCTTTGGCACTGGCAGCCTGCTCCGGTTTGGTTAAAGTTCCCATGCCGAGCAAAATTGAATCGCCAAATTTGCCGCTGAGGGTCTTGACGACCTCTTCCGCGTTGGGTGTGCTGTACGTAATTTCGATACCGGTCACGCCACCTTTGACCAGTGCCTCCACCATCTGGACGGTTAAATCCGCCGATGGTCCGCGAATAACGGCCAATAAGCCTAATGATTTCACTCTTTCCAGAACTTCGCTCTTATTCATGAACTTTTCCCTTTCGTCAAATTATGCAACGCGGAACCTGGGTTCGTCACCGCGTAAAACGGCCAGACAATCCTCAAGGGCAAACCAGCCCATATTGCTGGTGGCGCCATCGGTCATGGCGCCCAGGTGCGGCGTGCAAATCACCTGCGGCAGTTGCAGCAGCGGATGTGCTGGATCGGGCGGCTCGATTGAAAATGCATCCAAACCTGCGCCGCGCAGGTGACCAGAAACCAGAGCATCGTACAGCGCGATCTCATCCACCACATCACCGCGCGAAGTATTGACCAGGTAGGCGCCTTTTTTCATTCGCGCCAGGAAGTCTGCGTTTACCAGCCGGTTGGTTTCCGTCAGCAGCGGTAGATGCAGGCTTAAGAAATCGGATTGGGCAATCACATCCTCCATGGACGCCAGCTGAATGCCGTGTTCGGCAGCAAAGGTCGGGTCTGCATAAGGATCGTACGCCAGTATGGTGCAGTCAAAGCCGGACAGGCGGCGAGCCAACTGTTTTCCGATGGCGCCCAGTCCCAATATGCCAATCACCTTGCCCTGCAGCGATAAGCCGCTCAGGCGCGGCCATTTGCCCTGATGAACTGCTTGAACCGCCTCCGGAATTTGACGGGCCAGGGTCAGGATTAATGTCAACGCCAGTTCCGCCACCGAAGCCGAATTGGCTCCCGGCGTGTTGGTGACCACGATGCCTTTGCTTTTAGCAGCTGTTAGATCGACATTATCGATTCCGACGCCGTAGCGCGAAATCACTTTCAATTGGTCGGCCCCAGCCAGAGCAGCCTGATCAATGGTATCCAGACCGGCGATAAATCCGTCCTTTCCCTTGAGCAGCTCCGCCACCTCGGCTGAAGACAGTGGCTTGCCGGTAGGATTATAGGTAACCGAAGCCACCTGCCCTTCCAACTCGGATTTCAGGCGGGTATCATTTTTGCCGTAAGAGGTCGCGGTTACCAGAATGTGTGCCTGTTTTAAATCCATGCTTACTCCTACTTTTGGTAGCGCGGGTTATCGATGATTTCAGGTCCGTTTGCGCCTTCGACCACCAATTTTCGGAAGCCCAACTGCTCGATGGTCAAGTAATTGTGTCCGGCATTGCCGGGGTAGGCAAAGAAAGTGACCAAATCTTCCTGCCGTGAGGTGCACACGGAGCGGTGTGCCCAGCGCGGCGGCACATATAACACTGACCCGGGTGACAGTCGCTCCACCGCGGTTTCCCCCTCCGGTGTTTCCATCACCATAAATCCTTCACCCCGCAGGCAGTAATAAATCTCGGCGGTGTCGATGACGGTGTGGAAATGCCCCTTGGTCATAAAATATTCGCGTCCCACCTTGCCGGGATGAACGATTGAAACGCCCATCAGGAATTCACCGGCTACTTGCGGGCGTAAGATCTCGTAAACCTCATATACCACCCGGTCGTTCTCCACCAGCATTTTTTCGTAGGCTGCTTGATCCAGACACTGCCCCTTGAGCGAACTCAGGCGGCGTTGCAGGTGGTTGTCGTAATGGGACGGGATGACTTTTGGAAAAGGCAGTGTAAAACTAAAAGGCTGATCCGGCATTAAACACTCCTGAATTTAATGGATGCCAGCAAGGCGCCTGGCGATGTTTTCGCCGAGCATCTGCTGGATTGATTTTAGGGGGATGCCCATCTGGTCGAGCCGGGTTTGAATGCTGCCTGGCAGGCTAGCCAGACCCGGCCCATTGGCGATGAACTTGTACATCTCGGCTTCCGCCATGTCGGTCGCCAGGGCGATATGATCACTTAATCCGGCATTGACCATGGTCAGAATGAGCGGCCAAACATTCAATTCCGGCTGGTATTTTGGCCGGAAGAAAGTATCGTATTCCAGCAGCACACCAAAGCGGCTTAATTCAGCGTGCAGGCTGTAGTCCGGACGTTTGTCTATGTGGCATAAGACCAGCTGATGCGGTGCAACGCCTTGATCGGTGAAATAGAGAACCGCTTTTTCCGCCAGCTGACCTCTTTCTGTGTGAATTTCCAGCAGCATTCCCGTTTCACAGGCAGCGGCAGCCGCGGCTTCAACTGCTGCCTGGGGCGTGTCCTTCCAATCCGCTTCCAACGCAATTTTGATGAACCCGGCCCGAGGCTTTTCTTTATTCCCGCTGTATTCTTCCAGCCCTACCCGGCACTCGGCGGTCAAGTGATCGGCTATCTTGCTGGTCTGAGCGCCAAACAGCCAGTAGTCCGCAGGATAATATTTTCTGCGATGAAATCCGGTGGAGGCAATAATATTGACGCCTGATTCTTTTGAAAGTCGAATCAGCTGATTGATATCCCGGCCGCAGCCGCCTGGCTGGCAGTCCAACAACGTTCCACCTCCAGCCGCCCGGTAGCTCAGCAATTCGTTTCGGATCAGATCGAACTGATCCAAAACCGGGGCTGCCGCATCCGCGCCCGGGGTTGCCCCGATCCACACGTGGTTATGGGCATCCGTGATGCCCAGTGTCTCGTGGGATTTTTGCCCAAGGACTGTATTGACCGGGCGTGGAGCGGCAAAAGGAGGATGAGATGAGTTCTCCACAGAATCAGGGTTCCAGTACAATTTTGAGTGATTTTCGGTTTTCAGCCGCCGCGAAGGCCTCGATGGCGCTGCTTAATGGAAAACGCTGGCTGATTAAATCTGATAGGTCGACCAGGCCGGTATTGACAATTTCTGCCGCCTGCCAGCAGTCGTGCGTGCTGCAGGCCGTCGTCCCAGTGATGATCAATTCCTTGTAATGCACCTGGTTGGAATCAAAGTTGATGGTCGGTCGTTCTTTCGGCAGGCCGCCGAAAAAGTTGATCCGTCCGCCAATGGCTGCCAGCGCCAGCGTTGATTCCTGGGCTGCATGCACCGGCGCAGCCACAATGATAGCGTCCGCGCCGCGCCCCTGGCTTAATTGCAGCACTACCTGCTTAAGATCTTCTTCCAAAGGGTTGACCACCCGGTCAGCGCCCATGGTTCGGGCTTGCTCGGCGCGTTCGGCCAACGGTTCACTGACGATTACCACGCCAGCGCCGCGCATTTTTGCCAGTTTCGTGTGCATCACCCCGATCGGTCCGGAGCCAATCACCAGCACCACTTCACCAGGTTGAATATGCAGCGCATTTTGGCCGCGCAAAACACAGGCAAACGGTTCCAGCAGAGCTGCCACTGCCGGGTCAACCGATTCGCGGATCGGAATGACATTCCCCTGCCGCACCGCATTAGCTGGGACGCGCACATACTCCGCGAAACCCCCATCGATGGTGATCCCGATTGCGTCATAGTTGGCGCACAGGTTATTGTTGCCGCTGATGCATTGGACGCAGTGCCCGCAGCCCATATTCGGCGCGATGAAAACCCGCTCGCCCAGGGTGAATCCGTCCAGACCGCCGCCAATTTTTTCGATGGTGCCGACCACCTCATGCCCGGGGATGCGGACGACGCCAGGCGCAAACATACGGTGCTGGCCATGGATAATGCGCAGATCGGTGGCACAGATACTGGCGCTCAGCACTTTTACCAGCAGTTCGCCGGCTTGAATTTGTGGAAGCTCCACCTGTTCCACCCGCAAATCATTTGGTCCGTGAAAAACCGCGGCTAGCATATTGATCCTCCGAAGAATGGATTAACCGGTAATTTCCTTCAAATACACCGGCCGCTGCTCCAGGAACGATTTTGTCCCTGCTAGAACCCCGGCTACCGCCCAGCGACCGTCGTTCCCGCCTGCCCGCGGCGTATTGCCCGACTGAACGCATTGAACGAAATGCTCCAGCTCGTAAATGTAGGCCCACTGGAAACGTTCCGGCCAGGTGCGCACGATGGGGGTGATCAAACCCTGGTCGCGGTTGGTGCATACGACGACCGCCTGCCCCTCGAGCGTGCCAATTTGCATGATGCCCTTATCGCCGATGATTTCGACGCGGGCGTCATAACCATAACCGCACGGGCAGACCCCGGAGATCAAACCCAAACCACCGGCTTCAAATTTAACGTTGACCAGCACATTGTCATAAAAATGCGGGGTATCCACATTGTTGGCCGGTCCCTTGAAATTTGCCACTTCGGTGTAAACCCGCTCCAGGTTAGAACCCATAAACCAGCGCAAGGTATCCCAGTCGTGACTGTTGACCTCCGCCAGCATGCCGTTGGAGGTGCGCAGGTCGCGCGCCCAGGGCGGCGGCAGTCCCGGCCCGTGCGTGTTGGACTTAATCATCATGGGCACGCCAATTTCGCCGCCTTCGATGCGCTGCCAGGCAGCCGTGAATTCTGGATCAAAGCGGCGCATGAAGCCGATCTGCAGCAGCACCTGGTTGCGTTCCACAGCCGCGTTAATCGCATCGCATTCCTGTAAATTCAAAGCCATCGGTTTTTCCAGGAAGACATGCTTGCCATGGTCAGCGGCCAGTTCGGTGAGCGGCAAATGGGAGGGGGTCGGGGTGGTGATCACCACAGCGTCAAAGGCTTCGCCCTCCAGCGCTTGTTCCAGGCTTTCGTAACTGGCTTCAATTCCAAACTCAGTGGCTGTGTCCAAACGCACCGTTTCCACCGGATCTACCAGGGAGACAATTTTTCCAGCTGGAACATGTCGGGTGATCGCGCGGGAATGATTCTTCCCAACCCGGCCAGCACCGATCATGCAAATACGAACTTGTGATTTCACGCGCTGCTCCTTAAAGATTGTTACGATCTACTGAGTAAAAAACCGGTTAAGCATGGTTTCCATCTGGATGTAGCGTTCCACCAGTGGTTGGTAAGCTAAGTGCCGCTCCGCATCCGGTTGTACCGCGGCCCCATCCGGGATTGCCGTGCGGGCTGCATGTTCAGCCAGGTTATCAATTAACCCGGCCGCCTTGCCGGCGATCATGGCTGCACCCCAGGTGCCAAATTCATTTCCGGCCAGACGCAGGTACGGCACACCCAGCACATCCGCTTTGAGTTGATTCCAGGCTGCCCCGCGAGCGCCGCCGCCAGCTACCCGGGCTTCGGTCAACTGAAGGTCCGGCAGCAATTCGCGCAGGATCCGCAAGTAATAGGCGTATTCAAAGGCTACCGATTCCAACATGGCGCGGAAGAAATGCGCCTGATTATGCGACCAGGAGAGGCCTATCCAGGCGCCGCGCATTTGCGGACTGGCCGGGCAAATCCGGCCGCCAAGGTGCGGGGAAAAGAACAGCCCATCCGACCCGGGAGCCACTGAAGCAGCCAATTCCATCATCTCGGCGTAAACATCGCCGCTGCTCTCGAGGGTCTGCCCTTTGTGCGTGTTATAGAAATTGTCGCGGAACCAACGCAGGGCTAACCCGCCTCCGCCAATATAGGCCAATGGATTCCATAGGCCTGGCACCACTGACCGCATGGTCAGGAGGGCGCGGTTTTTGGTGTCTGCCACAAATTGATCGGTGCAGCTGGCCAGCACCGAGGCGGTTCCGGCCACATCGAAAACCATTCCCGGTTCTACAATCCCAGCCCCCAGCGCATTAGCTGCCGTGTCGCCAGCCCCGGCAGCGATTAAAGTTCCGGCTGCCAGTCCAAACTTCTTTGCTGCTTGCTCGGTCACCTCACCCACCACGCGCCACGGCTCGACGATGGCGGGCAGCTTTTCCGCGTCCAATCCAAATTTGGTGCACAACTCGGCAGACCACTCGCCTTTTTGAGCGTCCGCGAAGCCGGAGAAGTGGATGTAGGTGTAATCGATAAAAGCCTGATCAGCTTTTAATCCAGCCATCTGCGCCGCGACATACGTCCCCGGCATAACAAAGCGGGCTGTGCGTTGATAAACATCAGGTTGCTCGTGCTTCCACCACAACATTTTTGGGCCGTGATCGCAGGTCGGTGGGCAGCCGGTCAGCTGCGTGACGCGCTCGCCATACTCACGGTCCATGAGTTGAATATACGGCTCGCAGCGCATGTCTAACCACGAATCAAATCTGGCAACCGGTTCAAAGGCTTCGTCCACCAGGCCGACGCCGGCCATTTGCGAATCGAATGCGATGGCAGCCACTTCGCGGGGATCAATGCCGCTGGCCTGCAGGCAGCTGCGAACGGTGAGTGCAGCCGTTTCGTAAAAATCCTTCTGATCCTGCTCCACCGTTCCAGGTTTCGGGTAATAGAGGGGAACTTCGGCGCTGGCTTCGCCAACCTTTTTTCCGTCAACTTGATACAGCGCTGCCTTGGTGCCGCTGGTTCCCAAATCTACGCCGATCAAGTATTTTTTCAAAATAAATTACTCCAGGGACCGTATTGGATCCGTTCACGGAATTTCAGCCGCAAGGCATGCAGCCAGATCAAATTGTCACTTGATAAAGGGATTGCCGGCCGAAGCGCCGGCGAGAAGATCAACCGGAATCGTGCTGGCGTACCAAATCGACCTCAAATCGCGACCGGTCGCCGCGATGCAGAGCATGGTAATACTCAATCGGTTGGCCGCTTTCGGTGTAGCTGACGCTGTCCAGCATCATCAACGGCGCGCCCGGCTCAACTTCCAGCAAGGCGGCCTCTGTCTCGTTGGCCAGCACGGCTTCGATATAGCGGCGTCCGCGCGTAATGAAGATTCCGCCTTCCTTTTCGAGGAACTCATACAGCGAGCGGTTGGTCAGGTCAACCGTCGCCAACGGCGGGTAGACATCCAGTGGAATATAGGTTGTCACGACTAAAATGGGCTCGTCATTGATGAAACGCAAGCGCTGAATGTCAACGACCAGTGTTCCGAGCGGAATATCCAGAAACTCGGCCACTTTCTCGGACGCCGGGGCAAGCCGCTGGTGCAGCACGCGTGTCACAGGCTGCAAGCCGCGTTCGACCATGTCCTGGTAAAACCCGGTTAACTTTTGAATCAGCCCTTCATTGATTTTGGGCTCGGCGATGAAGGTGCCCTTACCTTTGCGGCGCGTGATGACCCCGCTCAATTCAAGCTCGCGGAGTGCCTGCCGCACCACGGTACGGCTGACCCCATACGTATCACACAGTTCCTGCTCGCCGGGAATTTGCTCGCCTGGCGCCCATTTTTTGTCTTGGATTTGATCTTTGAGTAAATCGATGAGCTGGATGTAGTACGGGATGTGGCTGCTGAAATTTATCGTTGGAAGGATCGCCATAGGTCACTCTTTAACTGAATGAATCTTGTAATCCTGTTATTACAACTCATTATAGAGGCGTTATTTCTGCCTGTCAATAGTCAAAGCCGATTTCGGTTCCGGTGAAAAAGAAAGTTATAACTATATAATCATAACTTTATCTTAAAAAATCAAATATTCGAATTTATTAACATAATTTCTATTGAAATTGGTCATCGTCGTATATATAATAATGTTATCCTGTAATAACAGGTTTCCATCATTTTCCCCCATTTTTTCAATTTAATATCCTTTTCAATGGTTCCGTTACAAACCGGCTTAAACACTATACCCGATCGTTTTGCCCGCGTGCATCTCTCATTCAAACCATCAACAATTTCAGGAGGAATGAAATGAAAGTCGGAATCGATAGTTATTGCTACCATCGCTTTTTCGGTGAAGTGTATCCCGATCAAAAACCCCCGGCCAAAAACATGACGATGGAAGATTTCCTCACCCGTGCCCACGAACTTGGCGTGGACGGCGTTTCGCTGGAATCCTGCTTCTTCCCCTCCTATGATGCCGGCTGGTTCAAGGAACTCAAAGGCCAGTTGGACGATTACAAATTTGACCGGGTCTATGCCTGGGGCCACCCGGATGGTCTGGAACGCGGACAAAACTGGACTGCCTATAACGAAATGATCACCATGATCCCGTATGCCAAACTGATTGGCGCTGATGTGATGCGCGTGGTCGGCAGCAGCCTGATGTTCCGCCATGAGCCGCACGGTCCGCAAATTGCGGCCCTGGTAAAGATGTTCAAAGAGGCGGTCAAAGTGGCTGACGATAACGGCGTAAAACTAGCTGTCGAAAATCACATCGATTTCACCTCGGATGAGATTCTGCAGATGTTGGGTGAAGTTAACTCCGATTCCTTCGGCTTGAACTTCGATACGGGCAACTTCCTGCGTCTGCTGGATGACCCGATTGCCGGCATGGAAAAATTAGCCCCCTACACACTCGCCACTCACGTCAAAGATCTGTACCCGGATAAAAACGCGCGGCCGACCGATTGGCATTTCTTCGCCGGCGTTCCGGTCGGACAGGGATTGATCAATAATGAAGCGCTCGCCCAACTACTGCACAAAGCCGACTTCAAAGGTTTCCTGGCGGTAGAAATTGACCACCCCCACACCGATTGGACCGGCCGCGAAGATGAAGCCGTGGCGCTGAGCGTCAAAGAGTTGAAGCGGATCGCTGCTACATTGAATTAGCTCCGATTTCATGAGTTTTTTCCATATTCTGAACCATTCCAAGGAGACCCGCTCATGAAACCAGTAAATGTGGCCATCATTGGCACAAAATTTATGGGCAAAGCCCACAGCAACGCCTGGACCAATGCACCCAAATTCTTCGAGGTCGGGCTCAAGCCCGTGCTCAAAGTCGCCTGCGGCCAGGACCCAACCGGAACCGGTGATTTTGCCAAAAATTGGGGCTGGGAAGAAACCGAAACCGACTGGAAAAAAGTCGTAGAGCGGCCAGATATCGATATCGTCGATATCTGCACCCCCACCTACCTGCATAAGGACATCGTGCTGGCAGCGGCCAAAAATGGCAAGGCGATTTTCTGCGAAAAACCAGTAGCCTTAAATTACGCTGAAGCCAAAGAGATGTATGAAGCCGCCGAAAAAGCTGGCGTGCTTCACTATCTCAATCACAACTACCGCCGCACCCCCGCCATTGCCTTCGCCAAAAAGATGATCGAGGACGGCAAGCTCGGTCAAATCTTCCACTGGCGCGGTACTTACCTGCAGGATTGGATCACCGACCCGAATTTCCCGCTCACCTGGCATTTGCAGAAAAAATATGCCGGCGCTGGCCCGCATTATGATCTCAATTCGCACAGCGTGGATCTGGCTCGCTACCTGATCGGCGAAGTGGATTCGGTCACCGCGATGATGAAAACTTTCGTCACTGAGCGCCCGCTGCCGGGTCGGGATGCCGGAACCTTCAAATCCGGCACCGGTGCAGCAGAGAAGGGCAAAGTCACAGTGGACGATGCCTCCTTTATGGTAGTCGAATTTGCCAACGGCGCTCTGGGCTCCTTCGAAGCCAGCCGTTTTGCCAGCGGCCGCAAAAATTACAACTACTTCGAAATTTACGGCAGCAAGGGCAGTTTGTTATTCAACCTGGAACGCATGAATGAGCTGGAGTTCCTCAACCTCGAGGATCCGGCGGACGAGCAGGGCTTCCGCACAATTTTAGTGACCAACGCCAGCCACCCCTACGTGGGCGCCTGGTGGCCGCCTGGTCACATCATAGGCTACGAACACGAATTTACCCACGCTGTAGTGGACTTCCTGGCCGCCCTGGAAAAAGGCACCGCCATCACCCCCAACTTATTGGATGGCGTCAAGGATATGCAGGTATTGGAAGCTGCCATTATTTCGGCCAACACTGGCCGGAAAGTCGCCGTAGCCGAAGTCAAATAACTTAATCCGGGGTGGGAGGTCGCTAAGAGCTCTCATCCCGGCCTTTTTCAGAAATCCTACGTTTGGAGTTCCGTATGAAAGCCATTCTGGTACCGGTATTTTTCAAAAGCGCCGACGATCCAGACTTTGTTAAGCAATTAGCCGCCATCCAGCCGCTGCTGGCTGACGTTGCCGAGTTCCTTGAACCAGTAAAACTTGGCAGCCCCATCCCGCCAACCGATGGCGTTATTTTCCCGCAGATGCTAGGCGACGCCTACCGCCGGCTGGAAGAAATCCAGGCGCTGCCGCAGCCCATCATGGTGGTGACCTCGGAGTTCGGCACGGTTTCCATGTGGGATTGGGAAATCAACACGTACCTCACCGCCAAAGGCGTCAAGGTGATTGCTCCCAACACACTGGAAAAAGCGATCATGGCCTGCCGAGCCTTTGCGCTCAAGCGGCAGTTGAAACGGTCAAAATTTTTGGTATACCAGGATCAGCCTGCCAGTGCCGGCGGCAACCAGGATGAAATCTTCAAGCGTTTTTACTGGTGGGAACCGGAATGTGTGGCTGCCATCGAGAACCGCTACGGTTTGAAAATCGTTCAAAAAAG
>DATBWK010000121.1:0-2342 GCA_036514835.1 Bellilinea sp. | reverse complement strand
ATTCAAGACCAGATCATGGGCTCGGATCACTGCCCGGTGACCATTGAAATCGAATGAGTTGCGTGTAGTATAATATTTTCGCATTATTTTCTATTTTTATTGGAATTCTCTGATATACTCACCGGTGGAGGCAGCATACATGGCTAAACAGCGCATTGTTCTGGTCGATGATCACGAGGTCGTTCGCTTAGGCTTAAAAGCCTTACTCGAGCATCACCCCAATTTTGAAGTGGTGGGCGAGGCTGGGGCTGCCAAAGAAGCTCTGGAACAGGTTGCGTCGCTGCGTCCGGATGTGGTGTTGATGGACATCCGTCTCCCCGGCACCTCCGGTATCGAAGCCTGCGAGGACATCACGGCGAACTACCCGGACACGAAAGTGATCATGCTGACCTCGTACGCCGAAGATGAAATGCTGTTCTCCGCTATCCGTGCCGGCGCATCTGGTTATGTGCTCAAACAGATTGGGGGCGAGGATCTGGTGCGGGCGATCGAGGCAGTTGGTCGCGGCGAGGCGTTGCTCGACCCGGCTGTGACTCAGCGAGTCTTCCAGGAAGTACGGCGAGCCGTGAAAGAGGAAGAGGCTTCTGCATTTGCCAACCTCAGCCAACAGGAAAAACATGTCCTGCTGCTGGTGTCTGAAGGAAAAACCAACCGTGAGATCGCGAAGGCGCTTTTTCTCGGCGAAGGTACCGTACGAAATTACGTTAGCAGCATCCTGTCAAAGCTTGGTGTTAGTAACCGGGCTGAAGCCGCAGCTTATGCCGTTGAGCATAACCTGCGTGAATATCTTTGATGTAAAAAAGTGGAAATATTAGAGGTCTTCCCAGACCTTTTTCATATAGAGCGCATCTTCTTCCAAAATCGGGCTTTCGCATAGGATGCGCCCGGCGCAATTTGCTTTGGAAAGCGCCCTGAATAAGCCTGTCAGGTCAAAATCAGACTCAACCACCGGCAGGTGATTCTTTTCGCCTTTTTCACCGTATTCGATGCCGGACATATGAATATGCAGGTGCTGCAAAGCTTCAGTGCCAAGAATTTTGGCGTAAAGATCGAGGACATCTGCCCACTCGCTTTCGGAATTCATGCTGCCATTCCCGGCGCGGGCGTGTAAATGGGCAAAATCGATGCAGGGTTTTACGCCTGGTATTTCCTTGCTCATCGCCAGGGTGTCTGCCATCGAGCCTAGCAGCGCTGATTTTCCCATGGTCTCAGGCCGCAATGTGACCGGATTGCCGCTGGCTTGCAGTTCAGCGACGCATTCATTCAAGCGCGGGATGGCAATGGACATGACCTGCTCTGGCGGGCTGGCAAAATAGGAGCCAGGGTGAAAAACAATGTCCGTGGCGCCAGCCAGGTTGCCATAATGAGCGGCATCCATCAGCCGCTTACGAGATTTTGGCCATTCTTCATCCGTGGCATTCAAATTGATAAAATACGGCGCGTGCACGCTGACCGCTATTTTATTTTCACTGCCAGCCGCGCGAATGGCAGCGCAGGTTTCCTCGGATACCCGTACCGATTGGACCCAGCCAAGTTCCAAGGCACTCAAACCAAGAGCTGCGATGTGTTGAACCGCGCCGACGCTGCCGCCGGGTTTTTTAGGGGTGGAAATGGGTGAGCCAACAGTTCCGAATGAAAAATGGGCCACAGATACCTCCCAGTGATACCGTTATAAATTGGTACGAAACCAGCCAAGCAGCGGGGGCAGCAAAATCACCAGGCCGATCAGAACACTGATGATGGCGCTGAATAATACTGCCGCGGCGCTGGTATCCTTGGCGATTTTTGCCAAAGGATGGGTATTCGGGCTGGCTAAATCTACCAGCGCTTCCAGTGCGGTATTGAAAATTTCTGCAGTCCATACCAGGCCGATGGCGAGTAGTAAGATTCCCCATTCAACCAGTGATATTTTCAGCAGCACGGCTAAAATTAACACCCCGATCGTGATTGCGGCATGTATCCAGGCGTTGCGCTGTGACCGAACCACATAACGCAGTCCGGAAAAGGCATATTTGAATGAAAATAACCGGCCGCGGGTGAAATTACGCATCGTTATTCCGGCAGTTTGAGAATGGTGACGCCCAGCGAGGCCAGTATCTCTGCCTGGGCCTGCCACATTTTGGATTTTTCTTGCGGTTCGGCGTGATCGTGACCCAGCAAATGTAAAACCCCGTGCACCACCAACAGCTGGATTTCATTGAGAACAGGGTGTCCGGCAGTTTGCGCCTGGGTCAAGGCACGCGGGGACGAAATGACGACGTCGCCGATATATTCTGCCTGCTCATCGGGGTCAAACTCCTCAGAAGGGAAGGAAAGCACATCGGTTGGCGCGTCGATTCCCA
>DATBWK010000120.1:0-10323 GCA_036514835.1 Bellilinea sp. | reverse complement strand
GGTGCAGACGCTTTGGACACCTCCCATGCCGGTTTTGCTGGAGACGGACCGGAGAACACCGATTGTTGGCCGTACCGAAGAATTGGACCAGTTGCGCACCTGGCTGCACCTCGAGCGGCAAAATCAAGGGCGTACGATTTTTATTACCGGTGACTCAGGGGTAGGTAAGACGCGCCTTGCATTTGAAGCCTTGCATACAGCGGCTGCCAAAGGAATGATCACTCTCCTCGGCGCAGCTTATGAACAAGAAGGTCAGCCCGCATACCAGCCATTCGTTGAAGCGTTCGCCCGCTACCTAACCGACCATCGACGCCCCCTGGACGAGAATCCGATCAGTGTGAATAGGCCGCGGGTAAGCGGTGACTCACAGCAAAAGCAGTTGGCCTTATTTAATTCCACAGCAGCCTTCCTGGCCAACCTGGCAGCGACATTGCCGGTGGTTTTGCTGGTGGACGATTTGCATGCAGCCGACGAAGCCAGCCTGCACCTGTTCCACTACCTGGCACGGCAGACCCGATCATCCTCGGTTGTCCTCCTCGCGACTTACCGCAGCGACCTGGGAGACATAGCCACGTCACCATTTGGCCAACTCATCAACGCGCTTTATCGCGAGCACCTGAGCGAGACGTTGACCCTCGAATCATTGGAGGAAGAGGCTTCGGTTAAAGTCATGACCCATATCCTCCACGGTTCTGTTGCATCCGATTTGGGAAGAGCCGTTTTTGAGATCACCCTTGGTAATCCTTTTTTCGTTGAGGAAATCACACGCGATTTGCTCAAATCGAATCTAGTGAGCACCCAGGATGGAATGTGGCAGCTTCAGACCGGCAAAGAGTTGCGGATTCCCGCCGATCTGGCCAGTCTGCTGCGCGAGAGGGTACACCGACTGGGTCCATCTGTCGAGGACTCGCTCAGTGCAGCGGCTGTCATCGGACGCGAATTCCGTTTCGACATACTGCGCAGTATCAGCGGGCTAACCCATAGCGTTCTCCTTGATTCTCTGGATGCCGCGCTGGCAGGTCACCTCTTTGAAGAGACTGCAGAGGGGTATCGTTTTCACCATCCGCTTACTCGGCGTGTTTTTTACAATGCACTCAGCCGGGCACGCCGTTCACAATTGCACGGTCAGTGCGCCGCGGCTATTGAGGCAATCCATAATCGGCAACCCAAAGGGCTCGAGCTATTTGTGGAGGATTTGGCTTTTCATTACGATCTAAGCGACCGGCGCGACCGGGCCTTTGAGTACCTGGTACTGGCTGGTAAAAAAGCTGCCCGCGTTTACGCTTTTGAGGTGGCGGTAAGCTATTATGAACGAGCGCTGGATTTGATGAACGCTCTCAACCTTGCTGAACCGGCACGCCGTTGGAAGATTCTGGAATCACTCGGCTGGTGGCATATCATCCTGGCAAACACTCCAGGCGGGGTGGCCAGGTTCGAGCAGGCTCTGTCACTCCAACCAGAAAATGGCTGGCAGTCGTCACGGGGTGACAGGGCGCGCCTGCACCGAGGCGCGGCTGTTGCACTGATCACAGTCGGCGATACCGACTCTGCCGAGAGGCATCTGAAAGCCGCTTTGGCTGAGATTGATGAACGCGAGAATGCTGCTGAGTTTGCGCAGGTATTGTACAACGTTGCTCAACTCCACTGGCACCGCAATGAGTACAGGGATGCCTTCGATGTGGCTCAACGCAGCCTGGCGATTGCTGAGCAGGTGAATGACCCAGCCGCGATAGCCCGAGCTTTTGAGATGCTGGCTCTGGCATGCCATTCTCTCGGAGAATGGCAGAATGGGATAGGGTATGAACAGCAGCGGATTGCGTTCTCAGGGCCGGGGTTAGATGTAACCGAAGCCTTCGACGTTCATCTTTGACTGTGGGAATATCACCTGTATGGTGATAAAGGTTATGCAGAAGTCAGACAGGCCGTCAGCATTACGCATGAGCAGGCTCTACGCATGGGAGCTCCTCGAGCCATCGCGCTTTGCCAATGCTTTACCGGCGCTCTGGAATTCCAGACAGGGCATTGGAAGGAAGCTGAAAATGCATTGCGCGAATCCATCCGGCTTTACCGTGAAATCGGGGCTGCCTCGGGTGAAGCATTATCTTGCCAACGGCTGGGCGTACTGCAGACAGCAAGAGGCCAATTAGAGGAGGGGTTGGCAACATTAAATGAGGGTATCCAGGCTGCTGAACATGCTTTGATGCGAGCACACTGCCTCACCCGCCTTTATGCAGCCATGGCACGGAACCGCCTCGCTGCTGGGGATATCGTTGCAGCGGGCAGTGTTTTAGCGCTTGGCCTTGAAATGAGCGAACGTCACGGTCATTGCACGACGTGTGACGCGTTACTCTTGCCTGCAGCTGTCAGCGTGCGGGTAGCGCAAAACGATTTTCAGGCGGCCGAAAATTTCTGCCTGCGATTGGATCAGGCTGCGGACCAATATGCAAGCACACTGTGGAAGGCGATGGCGCATCAGTCGCGCGGGGAATTGGCTGCTGCCCGTGGCGAGGGCGAATCAGCCCTCGAATTTTTCACGGCGGCACGCAACGGATTCACTGCGGCAGGCAATGAATATGAAGTGGCCCGCTGCCTGGATGCAATAACACAACTTCGCCTCGCAAGGGCTGCTCCTGGAGACATAGCCGCCGGTGAGACCGCACGTCTCGAGTACGACCAGATTATGGAAAAGCTCAGCGAAAGCTGATACCACTCGTTTAGGAGACGCGAGGAGGAACGATCACCGGAAATAAATTCCGGTATTTTTTTATTAATTCGTCAAATTCAGGCTGGATTAAGGCCGAGTTAAGGATTTTGGGAGGTCCTTTGAGTATAAACAGGACTAAGTATATCCATATTATCTATATATAAGGAGACCCAAAAATGACTACCCAAACCTCTACTCAGCTCAACGGAGTCAATGTCGACCAGCTCGTGGCGACCATTAACGCCATTCAGCAGAATCCGGACATTGCCCGCTTCCAATTCCGTGCCCATAACGAATGGGCTGGCGGCGGGCATTCCCGCACCACCATTCAGGGTTTTTACGGCGCCGGTCAGGAGGATAATTCGCGAACCCGCCCGTTCACCCTTGATGGCGACGAGCCCCCAGTGTTGCTCGGAAAAAATAACGGACCGAATGCCGTTGAGGTTGTTCTGCATGCGCTAGCTTCCTGCCTGGCAGTCGGTTTTATCTATAATGCCGCTGCTCAGGGTATCCGCGTTGAAAGTCTTCGTTTCGATTTGGAAGGCGATCTGGATCTACACGCTTTCCTGGGCCTTTCAAAAACGACTCGCCCCGGTTACGAAAACCTCCGCGTGACATACCAGATCAAAAGCGACGCATCGCGAGAAAAAATTGTGGAACTGTGTGACTATGTCCAGGCGACCTCTCCGGTTCTGGATATCATTCGTAATCCAGTCCCGGTTAGCGTGAGTTTAATCAGCGCATAAAGCTGAATAGATCAGGAGCATTGGTATGAAAACGAAAAAAAGTGCAGTGATAACGATCGTGTTCGTATTTCTGCTGGCGTTAATTGTCGCTGGCAACGCCCAGGCTGGCAGTCCGCCGCCTGATAGGGTGGAATTGGAACCCTCGTACTATAACGGCGAAGTGTATTTGTTGGCGATCCCTTCGGCGATCAGTTCTAACTCCAACCAGGCAGTATTCGCCTGCTTCAACCTGGGTCCTGATTTGACCGATCAACCCAGCGGCCCTTACGGGACGCTGTATGTGATCCTGGCGCCAGGTGCAAGCCAGGTCGGCTGCCCGGACGGCAGTTTACGCCATGATCACGTGTTGAGTGCTGTCCCAGAGTCAGCTGGCTATGCACCTCGCTGGCGGATCATTCTGGCCACTCCAGGCGCTGCCTTCAACCCGGCATTGATGCCATTCACTTCGGTTGCCGCGGTAGAAGCGGCAGTCGCTGCCAGCCAGTTGGAACTGACCGATACCGGAATCGTTTTTAACGCTCCGGTGATCGGTCAGGCAGGACGCTGATGTAAATGAGGCCACAAGACGGGAGGTTTGGTAGTGCCTCCCGTCTTGTAATATTTTAATATGGCTATTGAACTAAAGTTGCTTCCTTGCGGACACCCTGGCATTTCCATTACCCAAACAAATAACACCACCTATAATATCCTCATGCCTCCTACCATTTCCCTGCTCACCGACTTTGGCCTGACCGACGAATACGTCGGGGTAATGAAGGGTGTGATCTGGGGCATTGCACCGGGAGTGAATATCGCGGACATCACCCACACGGTGCCAGCGCAAAATATATTGCACGGCGCGCTGCTGCTGGGGCGAGCTTACCGCTACTTCCCGGTGGGCAGCATCCATGTGGCGGTGGTGGACCCAGGCGTAGGCACGGCGCGGCGCGGCATCGCGCTGCGGGTGGGGCAGCACACCTTTGTTGGGCCGGACAACGGCCTGTTTACTGTGCCTCTTTCCAGCGGCGAGCCATTCAGCGCCGTCAGCCTGGATAACCCGGCCTATCAATTGGCTAAGGTCAGCCGCAGCTTCCACGGGCGGGATGTGTTCGCGCCGGCAGCGGCGCACCTGGCCAACGGCGTGCCTCTGGAAGCGCTGGGGGAGCCGGTCAGCGACCTGGTGAGGTTGGACATCCCCGAACCATTGCGTGTAGCCAATATTTGGCAGGCGCAGGTGGTGCTGGTGGATGCCTTTGGCAACTTGATCACCAACCTGAGCGAGGGGGATTTGCAGGGTCAGGAGGTGGTTGAGGTGCGTTGTGCCGGAAAGCTGATTCAGGGGGTGACGCTCACCTTTGGCAGAGCGCAGCCGGGTGAGTTGATCGTCCTATTCGACAGTGCCGGGTCGTTGAGCCTGTGCGCGGTCAACGGCAGCGCGGCGGCGGTTTTAGGCGCTGGGGTCGGCGCAGCGGTTGAGCTGAGAGTGAAATAATATCCCGGTTGTGGCTGGGAACGACCAGGGCGTCGTTCCCGTAAATGGTACCTTGACAAAATAGAACATATATCCTATAATGTTTCCGAATTGTACCTTAACATCTTACCCATCCTGGCTGGTCCAACTTCCGTCACATCCTATCCTCCAGAGAAGGCCGGTAGCTCAGAAAATATTCGTTTCCAGAATATTTTTTTAAACGAAAACGAATATTTTCCCCCTGGATATGGGGGATTCGGTCTCCTTTCGCTCCACATTTACGACAACGAATACCAAAAATGGGATTTGTTTTGAGCGAAAACATTATGGTGACTACTCATCGCCGATACGGGACACCGTCGATTGGTGCTCGCAAGGGGATTCTATTCGGTGGTGCAAGGTTGATCCATCCCCGTGCCCTACGGAAATCAATGGCGATCGCTCTCCGATTTTCCGTGACACCTGACACTTGAAACGTGGCACCCGCCACGCTCTACCACCACGGGATTCTGGCTAATACCCAATCCCCACCGTAGGCAAAGATCATCATCTTCAGGATCTTGCCGAGCATGCACCATCCCAGGAACTTGATCAGCGGCATTTTGAGAATACCGGCGGTCAGCCCGGCGATGTCAAACAGCGGGTTGGGGACGAAAGCCAGCACCAGCACGGTAACTGCGCCGTATTTGCGCATCCATTCTTCCACCTTAGGCTGCCACTTCGACTTTTCCACCACCGGCTGACCGCTGAAGCCGGCTGTATAGCCAGATAATTCTCCAAATGCCGCCCCGGAACCGGCCGCGATAGCCACCCAGAACGGGTTGAATACCGCGCCCATAGCCGAGGTGACCAATAGACCCGGCACTGGCAGGATCAAGGTGGCGTTGGACAACAGCGATACCAGGAAGATGCCGGGGTAACCCAGTGATTCAAGCTCCTGTACCCGGTTGCGATTGAGGTAAAGCAGCACCGTCAACCCGATGACAAAAATAAGCGCCACAATCCGCAGGATCAGTTGGCGCGTGGCACGGGTCATGAATTGCTCTGGGTGTTCCGCTGCAGCAGGGACTCGATGCGCGAGATGACCATATCGAGCGCGACGGTGTTGAAGCCGCCTTCCGGGATGATCACATCGGCATAGCGTTTGGACGGCTCGACGAAGTCATTATGCATCGGCCGGACCGTGGTCAGATATTGGTGGATGACCGATTCGGTGGTGCGGCCGCGCTCGGAGATGTCGCGCTGCAGCCGGCGGATGAAACGCAGGTCGGAATCGGTGTCCACGAAAATTTTTACGTCAAACTCGGCGCGCAACTCCGGCTCGGCAAAGATCAGGATGCCCTCGACGATGATCACCGCGGACGGCTCGATACGGCGAGTCTTGTCGGTGCGGGTATGGATCGTGAAGTCGTAGATTGGCAAATCCACTGGCTCCCAGCGCTTGAGCTGGCGCACATGCTGGGTCAACAGACTGGTTTCCAGCGAGTCGGGATGGTCAAAGTTGCGCTCAGCGCGCTGGTTGAGCGGCAGATCTTTAAAATCGCGGTAGTAGGCATCATGCGGCAGGTAGGCGATGCGGTCACGGCCGACCTGCTTGAGAATCTGGTCGGCAACCGTGGTCTTGCCGGAGCCTGAACCGCCGGCGATGGCAATTACGAGGGGAGTTGGGCGTTGATCCATACAAAAATTATAACGGGAAAGCCGGTCAGCGGGGAAAGGATTTCAGGCAGTTATGCCAGGTCGAAGGCCGGGAAATCGATCTCGCCACTGCGCAAGTCCAAAATACACAAGTTACGGCCATCATTGCGCGTGCCGCCCAACGCCCCCGGGTTGATGATGCGGGTACGGCCGTGCAGATCGGATCGTTGGATATGGGTGTGGCCGTGAAAAACGTAGTCGTACTCCCCGCTGGCGACCAATCCCATGGCTTTGCCGGCCAGGTGACCGTGGGTAGCGGCGATTTTGACGCCGTGCAGCTCGCCGCTGAACACCAGACCGCCGGTGCAGTCCGGATTGGCTGCCAGCAGCATCTGGCGGATCTCCAGCGCGTCCGCGCCACCGTTGCCGTAAACGTAATGCACGGTAAAGCCGGACATCAAGTGGGCGGTTTCCAGCGTGGTGACGTCGCCGCAATGGAACAGGGTATCGATGCCTTCGCGTCGCAGAACATCCAGCGCGCTGGCGAGTGCCTCAATACGGTTGTGGGTGTCGGACAGTATGCCGATGCGCATGGTCAGCCGCCAGTGATTTCGAAAGTTTCCATTTCCAGATCAGACGCCTCAAAGGCGCTGCGCAGCGCAGCCCGTCCGTGGTCGTTGAGGTTGCCGATCACCAGCCGCAGGTACCAGCTGCCGTTACCGAGGGTGTTGTTGACCGAGCGCAAAATGTTACCCTTCTCCTGCGAGACCAACAGCGCAATGGTTGCCAGAACGCCCGGGCGGTTGGCCTGGACTGTGCCAGTAATGTTGACGGTGGTCAGGTTGAGATGATGCGGGGTGATGCCGGACGCATCCAGCGCGGCTTCCAGATCCACCAGACGCACGGCACCGATGCCGAGGGAGGCGTACAAATCCTCCAGAGATGCGCAAGCCACCCGTTCCAGCAGGTTGTCGAAGCGGTCCGGTTCGAGCGCCTGGATATCCTCCATGGCTAAAAGGCCGCGGCCTGCCAGCGTGGATTTAACGATTTGCCGTCCGTTTTCCGCCGATTTCTTGAGCGCCTCGGTCACCAGCACGGAACGCAGCAGGCGGGTGGTGGAGCCGTTGGCAAACGAGAGCCATTCCTCGGAGGGAATCAAACGCCCGCTGCCGGTGACCACCTCCACCACGTCACCGGGGCGTACGCGGTCGGAAAGGTGCGCCATGCTGCCGTTGACCTTGACCGAGCTGATCTTGTCCAGCAGGAACTCCTGTTGAATCGAAGCGACGGCATCCAGCACGGTCGAGCCTTCCGGCAGGAATCGCGCACCGCCAGTAGGGGTAAGGATCTCGACCGGGGAGTAGTAGGAGATATCCATGCCTTGCTTGATGGCATATACCACGCCCCAGTGGTTCTCGCCTTCCATCTCTTCGGTGGCGATCGCCACCTCGATGGCGCCTTTGTCCGGGATCCAGGCAGTGGTTTGCAGCGCCCGGTAATGGTTCTGCGGGCAGGCGATGTAATCGTCAAAGCTATTCTGGTCGAGGTAGGCGCCCAGGTAACGGTTGACGTACGGAAGCAGGGCATAACACTGGGTGGCGTCCTTGCTGTCAACCACCATGCGGAAGCTCACCAGGTCGTTGATGCTGCGGAAGTTGTTCATGGAGGTCTTGCGGGCGCGCGCCATGCGGCGCAATTTGGTCCAGGTTTGCCAGTAGCCGTTGACTACCAGGTCAATGCGCCCGTCGATGCCGGCAGTTTCCATCAACTCGCCCAATTGGCGCATCATGGTGTTGATGAACTTGACCTCCAGCCGCGGGTCAGCATCGATCTGGCTGCGCACCAGCTTGTAAGTCTCCGGCTCGGCATAGGGGAAAGCCATGTCCTCGATCCAGCAGCGCCAGCGGTAACAATTGAGAATTCCAGCCAACTTGCCGTATGCGCGGATAGCCTCGCTGGCTTTCTGGCGGCGTTTGTGCTCGGGCATATGCCCCAGGGTGATCAGATTGTGGCTTTTATCGGCCAATTTGACCAGGAACACACCCGGATCGCGAAATTGAGCGATTTTGCGCAGCGTTTCAATCTCGCGGGAACGGCCGTCACGCGGGTTGCTGATTTTGGTCACGCCGTCAACAATGAAGGCCACTTCCTCGCCCAGGGTGCCGGGAAAGGCATTTTTGATGCGCTCCAGGCTCTCACCCTGGTCCTCGACGGCGTCATGCAGCAGCCCGGCGATGGTCCAGGCTTCGTTTTCGACCAGCTTGTCCAAAAAGCCGCCTACCCAGGCGCAATGTGTTTCGAAATATGGCTCGCCGCTCATGCGCAGCTGACCGTTATGCAGCTCGCGGCCGAGGTCATAAGCGCGGGCAATGGTTTCGGTGCGGGGGCGGAAGTCGCCGGGGTCAAATTCGCCGCCGATTCGCGGGCGAATTTCGCTGATCTGTTTTATGGTTACCGTCAAAAGGAATTCTCCAGGATAAGAAAAGGCCCGACTAGCGCGGGCCGTAAGTATCGACCAGGCGCTCCTCATTGCGGTCGGTAGCCGGCGGAAGCGCGGGAGTGAGTGCAGAAACTTGCTCGTAGAGGTAGTCGGTCATCTCAATTTCGACAGATTTGAGGGCGATTTCCAGGTGATCCAGGTTGCGCGCGCCGATGATAGGAGCGGTCACAGCCGGGTTGGCGCCCACCCAGGCAATAGCCAGGGAAGCCGGGTGCACCCCGATTTGTTCGGACAGATCCTTGAGTTCATCGGCAGCGGTGAACATCCAATCCTCGTTATAGCGCGTCTTGTAGCGCAGGCTGCGCAGCAGGCGGCCCTGTTCCGGCCGAGCGCCGCCGGCATATTTCCCCGACAACAGACCGCCGCCCAACGGCGAGTAGCTGATCACTCCCAAGTTCTCAGCCTCAGCCATGGGCAGGATTTCCACCTCCGCCATGCGTTTGACCAGGTTGTACATGGGCTGCAGCACGGCGAAGCGCGACCAACCGTGCAGGTCGGAGACGCCCAGAGCTTTCATCACCTGCCAGGCGGCAAAATTGCTGGCAGCCGGGTAGAGGATTTTACCCATGCTAACCAGATCATCCAGCGCGCGCAGGGTTTCTTCCAGTGCGGTGTAGTCATCAAAACGGTGCAGGAACAGCACGTCAATCCGGTCGGTGTTCAGGCGCCGCAAACTCTCATTTACGGAGTTGAACAAATGGTAACGGGAAGCTCCGCGGGCATTGACGTCTTTGCCCATCGGGAAATAGGCCTTGGAGGTGATCACGATCTCGTTGCGCTGCCCGGTGATCAGCTTGCCCAGAATTTCCTCAGCCCGACCGGCTGAGTACATGTTGGCGCAGTCAAAGAAGTTGATGCCGGCATCGCGGCAGCGACGGAAAAGCTGCGCCGACATTTGTTCGTCGGCCTCGTCGCCAAAGGACATGGTGCCGAAGCACAATTGCGAGACTTTAACACCGGTCTGGCCCAAGAATTTATATTCCACAGCGTCCTCCTGATGGGAATGATCCCTTGATTGTAATCTGAAAGCCAACATATCACGCCTGAATTAAGGGAGAAGACTGCCTAAAGTGAAATTTGTCAAGTTTTTGTAATTTATTAGAAAATCCAAGGTAAATTTTAAGTCAATGAATAGAGATCAAATGTATTATTATCAGGTAAGCACCTTGTATCAACCGATGCCCAGGGGGATGCACGCGGGCTATTTGACTATTTAAGGTATTCGCCGCGATTTATTGCTGACCTCCTACTGAACTGATGGAACTCTCGATTCCGATTACCCGTA